>JBDLPZ010000148.1:0-7407 GCA_039800825.1 Actinomycetota bacterium | reverse complement strand
TATAGTTTGAGGAGAATACGAAACGAGGAATCATGGCAAGCATCGAACTCACCGCCGCCAACTTTGAAGAAACCGTTCTCGCTGAAGGAATCACGTTTGTGGACTTCTGGGCAGAGTGGTGTGGGCCGTGCCGCATGTTCGGACCAATCTTCGAACAGGCCTCAATCGAGCATCCAGATATTCGTTTCGGCAAGGTCGACACTGAAGCTGAGCAAATGCTCGCCGGCAGTGCAGGCATCTCGTCGATCCCTACGCTCATGGCGTTTCGCGACGGCGTGCTTCTGTTCCGCGAAGCCGGCGCGCTGCCCAAGCCATCGCTCGATCAGCTGATTCAGGCGATCCGCGACGTCGACATGGACGACGTGCGTCGTCAGATTGCTGAAGAAGAAGCTAAGACTCAGTCAGAGTAATTCGACTACTCGGGCTTCCACTTGATCATTCCGAGGGCCACAACTCCAACAATCAGCACTGCTTGCATCGCAATCATCAGCGGTGAAGTCATTTCTGCCATGAGTTGTTCACCTAAGTCAGTGTGACTAAATGCGTGCGCACCGAGTACGTAGCTCGAGTACGTGAAGCAACGGCCAATAGCAAATGCGCCCACAAGCGGCGCAATGCGAATCTGCGGCATGAGACCGGCGGCAACAAACAGTTGTGACGATGACAGCGGCGACCATAAGAAGAGGATGAACATCCCCCACATCGTGCGACCACGCTTCTCAAGCTTCGCACCGAGGTTGTGCATGTTCTCGACATACGAAGCTGGCAGGCGATTTCGGTAGCGACGAAAGCCGTGCGCCATAAGCCAGTGTGCAATCGATGCAGCAATGACCGCGAGCGGAATCAGCGCCGCAGGTTCAAGTCCAAACGTCAGCGTCAGATAAACGAGCACTAACCACGTCGGCGGTCCGAATGCAGGCATGCTGTTCTCCGCGAAGATCAGCAAGAAAGCCCACATGTACGACCACATGTGTTCAGCCTAGATTGCTAGTTGAAGCTGTGTCGCGTCTTGTCGGCTTCAGCCACGATTGCTTGTGCCAACGGACTCGTCATGACCTTGTCCGCAGGCTGAGGCAATGCCCAGCTCCAGTTCGGCCACTGCGTGACCGTGCCTGGCATGTTGGGACGCTCTGGCACAGCTGCTGCGTCTTCAAGATTGAAGACGACCACACGGCTAGCTGAGTTTGCGACTGATGCACAGCGCGCGAGCACCGCCTGATGCACTTGCTCTTGTGTGTATGGACCAACTTCCGGCAGACCAGCCTCTTGGGCCAGCGCCTTCTGCTTCGCGTGCTCAGCGTCCCAATCGACGCTCTTGCCGACGTTGACCATGTCCTGCGGATCGGTGCCGAGCAAGATGCCCGCAATCGTCGCGTGGTCATGTGTGCCGGTGGCACCCATCGTGTTGACGGTGAACATTGAGACCGGCACGCGGCAAGCCGCGCGGTAACCCAGCATGTCGATGTCGTCCATCATCGGACGTACGTACTCAGGCACGGTGCCCATGTCTTCGCCAACCGCCCACGCACCGCGGCGCGAGGCCTCGATACGAACAATCGCGAGCAAAGCATCGTGTGGGTAGCGCACGTACGCGCCTTCGCCTGGGCCGCCTTCTGGAACCCAGAACAAACGCCACAGCTGCATGACGTGGTCAATGCGCAGACCCTTGGCGTGACGCAATGCGCTGCGCACCATGTGAATGAACGGCAAGAAGCCCACTGATGCGAGTCCGGTCGGACTGAACGCAGGCAGACCCCAACGCTGACCATCGCGGTTATGGCGATCTGGTGGGCAGCCGACTTCGGCGTCGAACACCAAGATGTCTTGCCAGTTCCATGCGTCGAAACCGCCGCCATCAAAACCGACTGCGATGTCAGCGACGAGATCCACGCCCTGACGTGAGGCTGCGCTGAGCTGCTGATCGCACAAGTACTGCAACCAGGATTGGAAGGCGATTTCGTCTTCGTTCTCGCTCATCCACTTCAGCACGGCGGGACTGTCCGGACGACGCCACTGCGCATCCCAGGTCTGCCATGGCAAGCCGAGTTCGTCGCTGAGAGCCATAAACGCAGCGAAGTTGCGCAGATCTTGACCGCGGTGAGCGACCCAGTCGGTGCAGTCCTTGCCACCGGTGCGGCCATTGCCTTCCCAGATGCGGCGAAGCGCTTCGAGCTTGAGTGGCCACACTTTGGTGCGGTCGATGATGCGCTCACTGTTGAGCGCTAATGCCTGCTCACGCAGATCGCTCAGATCAACCGTCGTCGCAATCTTGTCGATCGCGATGTACATAACCTGCAGCCACTCGCGCGAGGTCGGCGAATATGGCGAAGCCTGAGGGTGCGCGCCGAGATTGCCAGCATGCAGTGGGCAGATGAGAACGAAGCCAGCACCGTTGTGTGCTGCAATCTTCGAAAGTTCGGCTAGGTCGGCGTAGTCGCCGATGCCCCATGAGCGCTCAGTGCGAGCCGCGTACAGCTGGATTGACCAACCGAAACTGCGCGGCGGAGTCGCGAGCTTGTCGGGCGCCGCGAGCACTAGTTGCGTCTGGCCGTTGGGCAAATGCAACGCGTGGTAGCCGACGGCATCAATCGGGAGGATGCCTTCGATTTCCATTTCGCGACCATCGCCGAGGGTGATGCGACCCTGCAGATCGGGATGCCAGCGGCCTGGCGTCGCGATGATCGGAGCCGGCGTATCTGCGTCTGCGGAGAACAAGTCGTACAGCCACTCGAGGGTGTTGCCAGGAATCTGACGCTCGATGTCAAAAGCATCGAAGAAGCTGGGCTGAACGCCACGGGCCGAGACGAATTCGAGCATCTGCTCGCGCGAAAGTGCTTTAGTCACGGGGGGCTAATTTACTGTGAAACCTTGGCCGTACCTGACAAATGTGACGGTTAGACAGCCTCCACGCTCACTATTTGAGCGTGAGCCGCTCACATACTGAGATAAATATTCTCCAAAGAAGCGTCGAAATACTCCTGTCAGCCCACTCTCCGCGCGGGCAAGATTGGGGCATGGACTCCCTGCTCAACTCCCCCATCGCCCGTCTCGGCGAAGCGCGCATCGATTCGCCGCTGCTCGAGCGCCTCGGTGACGGCGATCCACTCGAGCGATTCGTCAAAGACACAGACCGAGTCCTGTTCGACGACATGCAGGCCGAGGCGGCTGCTCGCTCCGGTGGAGCACAAGGCTGGCCGTCATTCGAGCTCGCCGGCGCCCGCAAGAAGATCTATTTCGACCCCACCAAACTCAGAGTTGGAATCGTCACGTGCGGCGGCCTCTGCCCTGGCATGAACAACGTCATCGCCGGCCTCATCCAAGAACTTCGCATCCTCTACGGCGTCCGCCACATCACGGGCTTTCGCAATGGCTACCGCGGCTTCATCGCCAAGTACGGCCACGAGACGATGGATCTCTCCAACATCGATGTCCAACCAATCAGAAGCATGGGCGGCTCCATCCTGGGCACGTCCCGTGGAAACCAAGATCCAGTCGAGGTCGTCGATGCGCTCGAACAACTCGGCATCGGCGTGCTGTTCGTCATTGGCGGTGACGGCACGATGCGCGGCGCGCAGGCGATCGCAGAAGAGATTCGTCTCCGCGAACGCAAGATCGCCATCGTCTGCATCCCTAAGACCATCGACAACGACATTCCCTACATCGACCAGAGTTTCGGCTTCCAGACTGCATTCGCAGAGGCCGCGCACGCGATTAAGTCTGGCTATGTCGAAGCCACAGCTGCACCCAACGGCATCAGCATCATCAAACTCATGGGTCGCTACTCGGGATTCATCGCCTGTTTCGCATCGCTGGCAGATACGTCAGCGGACGTCGTGCTGATCCCCGAAGTGCCGTTTGAGTTCGACGGCGACGATGGATTGCTCGCCCACATCAAGCAGCAGCTCCAGCAGGAAGGTCACGTCGTCATCGTGACCGCAGAAGGTGCAGGCCAAGAGCACTTCGCAGAATCTTTCGAAATCGACGCATCGGGTAATCGCAAACTTCAAGACATCGGCGGTCTACTTCGGCGTCGAGTTCAGGACTACTTCGCCGACCACGGTGTCGAGATTTCTTTGAAGTACATCGACCCGAGCTACGCAATTCGAAGTGTCGCAGCGAACGCTTATGACTCTGTGTACTGCATTCAGCTTGCGCAGGCCGCTGTGCACGCGGCGATGGCGGGTGTCACTGAAGTCGTGGTCGGCCGCTTCCATCGCAAGTTCGTTCACTTGCCGATTCCACTTCTCGTCGCGAAGACCAATCAGGTCGATCCTTCGGGAGACTTGTGGTGGTCAGTGCTTGAAAACACTGGACAGCCTGAGCAGTTCGTTAGTCATTAGGCTCGCAGCATGAAGATGGCGTTTTCGAACCGTATGTGGCACTGGCGTGGCCCTTCGCCTTTTCATTTCATTTCGCTGCCAGAGGATCTCAGCCAAGAAATCAAAGACATGGCGGCCTCGCTCACGTACGGCTGGGGAATGATTCCGGTGAATGCGCGTATCGGTGCGACCGACTTCTCGACTGCGATGTATGAGAAGAATGGCGTCTACATCTTGCCTATCAAAAATGTCGTGCGACTCGGTGAGAAGATCGAAATCGACGACATGGTCGACGTCGAAATCTCGCTCAAACCGCAGCTCTGAACTTCCGCACATAAAGCGGATGGGCAGCGACTGCAGTCACTGCCCATCCAAAGAGAGAAACAATTCAGTTGTGCTGTTTATTCCTGTGAAACTTATGCGTTGTTTGAATCAGCGCTAGGTAGAGCAGCGACGTCATCGCCCTGCGGGCCACCGTGACCGTGTCCACCATGTCCACCGCGACCACCCATTGGACCGTCACTCATGGCTGATGCGTCGTGGCCATGAATAGCAACGACTGCACCTGAGCTGGCATCGACCAACACGTGTACATCGTCACCAGCGACAAAGTCGCTCAGTGCAGCATCGGCGCGATTGCGCTCTGGCGTCACTGATGAAGGAACTGCGAAGGTCACGGTTTCGCCAGCGGCGTTCGTGATTGTGAGAGTGGTGCCGGAAACGCTGACTACGGTGCCTTCGGTTTCGTTGAGGGTCACGATCGAACCGTCTGCCTTTTCGACAATCAGTTCTTCTGCGGTCTCAACACCGAGTGCATCGCGTGCTGCAGGTCCGCCCATGCCTTCTGGTCCACCATGGCGACCCATGTCACCTGGTTGACCAGCTGGCTGATCTCCTGGCTGGCCATCTGCCGGACGAGAGTGAATCTCGGTTGCAGTTGCGGTGTCGCCATCGACAGTTGCTTCGATGCCGACAGAATCGCCAACAGCAAGCGCATCGACGGTGTTGCCGAGTGCGACGGTGTCAGCGTTGATGACGTACGTGCGCTCGACCGAGCTGCTCTTGATAGTGATCGACGTAGCAGAGACAGCGGTGATCTCGCCTTGCTGATGACGGACGATGGTGACAGTGCCGTCGGTTGCCTTGAAGGTTTCGGTCTTGATGAGAACGGTGCCGATGGCTGAAATGCCTGGCTCCATGCCCATGCGACCGGGGCCGCCATGACCGCCATGACCGCCCTGGAATCCATCGACTGAAGGTGCGCCGGTGGAAGCTGATGCAGATGGTGATGCTGTGAGGTCATCTGCGCTTGCAGGACCCATCACCATCGCCAGGCTGAGTGCACCGATTGCAATGGTGCACGCGCCGCCAGCAATGATTGCTGACTTGGTTGAAAGTTTGCCCGGCATCGGATCTCCTATCGTCAGGCGAATCAATTCAATTCGCGTGGATGTCGGTGTCGTTTTCGACGAAACGAACATTGACTCATCAATGTCAGGGAACAACCACGCTCTTTGCCCGCGTCCTGTCAGCCCCACCTGTGAAACGCGTGAGAACGGTCCGATTCGCCCAACTTGTACGTCTACGAACGCTCCAGCGGCTGGCCCTTTACAGGTTGCCCGCCGCGCGAGTGATTACTTCCGCTTATCGCGGCTATACCCAAGTTGAGTGTGATGTGCGACGCTTCTTGACCAATCTCGGCGCGCTTCTGGCTCGATTCTCCCTTACAGTGAGCGCAACACGTACACGATCGCGCAGCTGAACCGCTTCAGCGATTACCGAAACTTATAAGCACGACCAACGATGTTCTTCGGAGGAACGATGTCTGACGAAAGCAAGTGCCCATACACGGGTGCGAAGCAAACGACCGGTGGCCCTGGCAACCGTGATTGGTGGCCAAACCAGCTCGATCTCAAGATCTTGCTTCACCGCTCCCCTGCTGCTGATCCGATGGGCGCTGACTTCGATTACGCGAGCGAGTTCGAATCACTCGACTACGCCGCGCTGAAGGCAGATCTCACGGCATTAATGACGGACTCTCAGGACTGGTGGCCAGCTGACTACGGCCACTACGGCCCACTGTTCATTCGCATGGCCTGGCATAGCGCTGGCACCTATCGCACATCCGACGGCCGCGGTGGCGGCGGCGATGGTTTGCAGCGTTTCGCGCCACTCAACAGCTGGCCTGACAACGCAAACCTCGACAAGGCGCGTCGCCTTCTGTGGCCCATCAAGCAGAAGTACGGCAAGCAGATTTCATGGGCCGACTTAATGATCCTCGCTGGCAATGTCGCACTCGAGTCGATGGGTCTCAAGACCTTCGGTTTCGGTGGCGGCCGCGCAGATGTGTGGGAACCAGACGAGACGTACTGGGGCAAGGAACAAGAGTGGCTCGCCGACGAGCGCTACAGCGGTGAACGCGATCTCGAGAATCCACTCGCAGCAGTGCAGATGGGCTTGATTTACGTTAATCCAGAAGGCCCTAACGGAAATCCAGACATCCTCGGTTCTGCTCGCGATATCCGCGAGACGTTTGGACGCATGGCAATGAACGACGAAGAAACCGTCGCACTCATCGCTGGCGGCCACACCTTCGGCAAGGCACACGGCGCCGGTGATCCATCTAAGTACGTCGGCCCAGAACCAGAAGGTGCGCCGATCGAAGAGATGGGACTCGGCTGGATCAATTCAATGGGTTCCGGCCACGGCGTCGACACCATCAGCAGTGGCATCGAAGGCGCATGGACTCCGACCCCAATCACGTGGGATAACAGCTACTTCGAAACGCTGTTCGCTTACGAGTGGACTCAGGTCAAGAGCCCAGCTGGCGCAACCCAGTGGATTCCTGCAAACGGTGCCGCATCGGATGCCGTGCCAGACGCACACGATCCATCGAGGCGTTTCGCACCAATGATGACGACAGCGGACCTCGCACTGCGCACTGATCCTGCATACGAAGCCATTTCACGCCGCTTCCTCGCCAACCCTGACGAGTTCGCAGACGCATTCGCACGTGCATGGTTCAAACTCACTCACCGCGATATGGGTCCAGTGGCTCGCTACCTCGGTCCAGAAGTTCCGTCAGAAG
>JBDLPZ010000147.1:0-6273 GCA_039800825.1 Actinomycetota bacterium | reverse complement strand
TTGATCGCGCGAGGAAACTCCTCGACATCGTTGGTGTGAGTGCGATCGCCATACGTTGACTCGGTGATGATTGCATCAAATTTGCCGCCAGGGATGGGGTCTGGTGCTCTAAGAAGTGGATGCGTTGATCGACCCAAGTCACCAGTGAACAGCACTCGCCGGTCTGCGATCGAGACGCTGACGAACGATGCGCCGAGAACGTGTCCGCATGGATAGAACGTGACGGCGGTGTCCTTGGTGATGGACGTCTCGTGACGGTAGGGGACGGTCTCGAACAGATCAATCGTCTGCTCGACGTCGACATCGGTGTAGAGAGGAAGCGGTTCTTTGTGCCGCGAGAATCCCTTGCGGCGTGCGAAGTCAGCATCTTCCATTTGGAGCTTGGCGCTATCGCGTAGGACGACTGCGGAGAGTTTGGCGGTGTACTCAGTCATGTAGATCTTGCCACGGAAACCTTGTTTTACAAGTCGTGGCAAGTAGCCGCAGTGATCGAGATGTGCGTGAGTGAGTACGACAGCGTCAATGTCGCGTGGTGGGAATGAGAAGTCATCCCAGTTCTTCAATCGAAGTTCTTTAAGACCCTGGAAGAGTCCTGCGTCGACCATGACGCAGGACTCATCGCTTCGCAACAGAAAGCGAGAACCAGTAACGGTTCGGGCAGCTCCAAGGAACTTCAGCGTGACGTTCGATTTCATCGCCGTTCTCCTCTCGGGAGTTGGGATTTAGGCAGATGCCCATCCGCCATCATCGAGCACCGTGGCGCCGTTGACGTTGGTGGCTTCATCAGATGCGAGCCAGGAAATTAGCGACGCAATCTGATCTGGGTCTGCGGGAGCCGGTGGCATAGTGGCCATCGAAAGCTGAGCGCGTTCCATTGCCCACATCGTTTGAGGGGCAGCGGTTGTACCAATCGCGGTAGCCACCGCACCAGGCAAGACGGCATTCGAGCGGATGCCCTTAGGGCCGTAGTAGTAAGCAATCGACTTCACGAGGCCGATGACGCCGTGCTTGGACGATGTGTATGCCGCGCCGGATGCGCCAGCGCCGACCGACGCTTTGGATGCGACCGTGACGATGGCGCCGCCACCGCTGGCGATCATCACTGGCAGGACTGCGCGCGACAGGCGCATTGGACCAGTGAGATTGACATCAATAACGCGATTCCATGTGGCGTCGTCGAGTTCGCCGAGTGGCAAGAAGTGATCCATGATGCCCGCGACGTTGGCCAAGATGTCGATGCGAGGTCCGACTTCGGCGACGAGGGTGTCGACGTCTGCTTGCTTAGTGACGTCGGCGAGGAGAAGCTGGGCGCTAAGCCCTTCCTTCTCGAGAATTGCGCGGGTCTCAGCAAGAGCCGCTTCGTTGACGTCACAACCAATAACCGCAGCGTCTTCGCGGGCGAGGCGCAAAACCGTGGCTCGGCCGATGCCGTTGCCGGCGCCGGTGACAATCGCGATTTTGCCAGTGTGCCTGAACTTGTCCATGATCTAAAACCTTTCGGAAGGTGGTGAACTAATTAAGCGCCTCCTCCAGCCTGTTTTCCAAGTGCCGTTAGTCCCAGCATTTCGGGCTTTCATCCAAACTTTGCGGTACGTCCCCAGGTCGCAAGTGGTACGTCCCCAGGTCGCAAGTGGTACGTCCCTAGGTTGTGACTGGGTGACTTTCGGCCCTAAGCAAGATTCTGCACTGCGGGAAGACTTACTTTCGTGTTTCAGACAAGAATCCATGGCCGAGGAGGCCAGGGCGTTGTCACCGCAGCCGAGCTCTTAAGCGTTGCTGCATTCATTGATGGCAAGTTCGCCCAAGCATTTCCGAGCTTCGGCTCCGAGCGCACAGGTGCGCCCGTCGTTTCTTTCGCGCGATTCGATGACAAACCAATCCGCTTGCGCGAGCCAGTGCTTCATCCGGATGCGTTGATCATCCAAGACCCCACGCTCTTACATCAGGTCAATCTGTTCGCCGGCGTCGATGACGAGGCGTACATCTTGATCAACACGCGCAAACAGTGGACGGAGCTCGGTCTTGAGGAGTTCGTGTCTGACCGCCTCGCGCATCGTCACCTTACCGTGCCAGCGACCGACTTCGCGATGGAGTTCATCGGGCGACCGCTGCCTAACGCTGCACTTCTCGGCGGGTATGCGGCAGAGACCAAGCAAGTGAAACTCGAGTCGGTTCTCCAAGCAATCGAAGAGCGCTTCCCATCCAAGATTGCAAAGCAAAATCAACAAGCCGCACAAGCTGCTTTCAACTATGTAGCAATCGAAAGGGCGGCTGTCGGTCATGCGTAAACAAATCGAAGGTTCGCGCGCGATAGCTGAGGCCGTCGCAGCCTGCAAGCCCGACGTCATCTGCGCTTACCCAATCTCACCTCAAACACACATCGTCGAGGCTCTCGACGACATCACTCGCAAGGGTGAACTCGGCAACTCTGAATTCATCAACGTCGAATCCGAGTTCTCCGCGATGTCTGTCGCAATCGGCGTCTCGGCCGCCGGCAGTCGCGTGTACACCGCGACGGCGAGCCAGGGTCTGCTGTTCATGGTCGAACCGGTCTTCAACGCATCGGGTCTTGGACTGCCCATCGTCATGACGGTCGCCAATCGCGCGATTGGCGCTCCTATCAACATCTGGAACGACCACAGCGATGCGATGAGTCAACGCGACTCTGGCTGGATTCAGCTCTACGCACAAGACAATCAGTCCGCCGCTGACCTACATGTGTTCGCATTCCGGCTCGCAGAACTGGTCTCGCTCCCAGTCATGGTGTGTATGGACGGTTTCGTTCTCACCCACGCGATGGAACAGATTGATGTTCCTGAAACTGCGCAGGCGCAAGAGTTCTTGAAGCCATTCGATCCGCGCCAGGTGCTCGACACTGAGGCTCCGGTGAGCATTGGTGCGATGGTCGGACCTGAGGCCTTCACCGAAGTTCGCTACCTCGCGCACCAGAAGCAGATTGAAGCTCTCAATTCCATCCCAACACTCGCCGACGAATTCGAAGCTGTCTTTGGCCGCCGTGCAGCTGGCGCGGATGACGTACGCGGTCTGTTGACTCACTACCGAGCAGCCGACGCAGACACCATTGTCATCGCGCTTGGCGCCACCATCGGCACGATTGAGGACACCATCGATGAAATGCGCGAAGCGGGGGATTCGATTGGACTGATCGGCATCACCGCTTTTCGACCATTCCCATTCGCCGCCCTTCGCGATGCTCTCAGTGACGCCAAGCGAATCGTCATCGTCGAGCGCGCCCTCGCGGCAGGCGTCGGTGGCGTGGTCGCAGCAGATGTGCGTGCCGCATTAACCGGGCTCGACCCGAAGATCTACACAGTGATCGCTGGCCTCGGTGGCAGGCCAATCACTCGCGCATCGCTGCGCGACGTCTTCTCGGCAGCTGCCACGGACTCGCTCGATGAACTCACTTTTATGGATCTCAATCGGGAGATGTTGCCGCTATGACTCAGCCGACCAAGTTCTATCAAATCGGTTCATTCGCCGTTGGCAATCGACTCGTCGATCCTGCCGATCGCTCGGTGCAGTCGCATAAGGAACGCTTCAACGCACTCACTTCGGGCCATCGCGCCTGCCAAGGGTGTGGCGAAGCCCTTGGCGCCCGCTACGTCCTCGACACCGCCATGGAAGAGACGGGCGGCAAGACCATGGTCGTCAACGCGACTGGTTGCCTTGAGGTGTTCTCGACGCCGTATCCCGAAAGCTCATGGCGCTTGCCATGGCTGCACTCACTCTTCGGCAACGCAGCAGCAGTTGCGACAGGCGTCGTCGCCGCCCTCCGAGTCCAAGGCAAGAGCGACGTCCGCGTCATCGCCCAAGGTGGCGATGGCGGCACCGTCGACATTGGCTTTGGCCCACTCTCGGGAATGTTCGAGCGCAATGACGACGTGCTGTTCGTCTGTTACGACAACGGCGGCTACATGAACACTGGCGTGCAGCGTTCAGGTGCGACCCCTCCTGGTGCACGGACTAACACCAGTCACGCAAGCGGCGAAAACCCAGGCGCGTCCTTCCACCAGGGCAAAGACCTGCCGACGATCGCGATGGCCCACGGCATCCCTTATGTCGCCACCGCGACTGTTGCCGACCTGCGCGACCTCGAGGCCAAGGTGCGCAAGGCGATCCACATCCGCGGAGCTCGCTATCTGCACGTGCTGGTGCCATGCCCGCTCGGTTGGGGGACGAAGTCCGACGAGACGATGCACTTATCTCGCCTCGCAGTCGAGTCTGGTCTCTTCCCTGTTTTCGAAGCCGAAAACGGCGAAGTGACTGAGACCAAAAAGATCCGCCGCCGCGTCGATGTCGATGAATATCTCAAGCTTCAGCGCCGGTATGCGCACCTCTTCGGCGCCAACGCAAACACCGAACAACTCGCGGCGATTCAAGCGATCGCAGACCGCAACATCAAGAAGTTCGGACTTGTTGATCAATCCAACGTCGATGGCGAAGGTGAATGAAATGTCGAACGAAAACAAGCCCTTCGCAATCACTCTCGACGTCGGATCGAGCCTCGCTAACAAGACTGGCACGTGGCGCAACGAGCGTCCCGAATACGTGCATCGCCTGCCACCGTGCAACAACGCGTGCCCAGCTGGCGAGGACATTCAAGGCTGGCTCTACGACGCCGAAGCCAAGAATTACGAAAGCGCCTGGCGACACTTGGTGAAGAACAATCCGCTGCCGGCCATCATGGGACGCGTTTGCTACCACCCTTGCCAGACGGCCTGCAATCGCGCGCAAGTCGACGAAGCCGTCGGCATCAACAGTGTCGAGCGATTCCTCGGCGACGAAGCATTGAAACAAGGTTGGACATTCGACGACGCTGCACCTGACAGCGGCAAGCGCGTACTCGTTGTCGGCTCTGGACCTTCTGGTCTCTCCGCGGCGTATCACCTGAGCCGACTCGGCCATGCGGTCACGATCCGTGAAAGCGCAGACCAGCCTGGCGGCATGATGCGTTATGGCATCCCTGCCTACCGTTTGCCTCGCGACATCATCGACGCAGAGATCGGCCGCATTGTCGATTATGGCGTGCGCATTGAGTGCAACACCAAGGTCACCGATATCGCTGCGACGTTCGCTGAAGGATTCGATGCAATCTTCCTCGCCGTCGGAGCGCACCTCGGCAAGCGCGCCTACATTCCAGCTGGTGATTCGGCTCGCATTCTCGACGCCGTCTCGATGCTTCATGACACCGAGTCGGGCGAACCGCCACTGCTCGGCAAACGCGTCATCGTCTACGGCGGTGGCAACACAGCGATGGACGCAGCGCGTACAGCGAAGCGCCTCGGTGCTCGCGAATCGATCGTCGTCTACCGCCGTACTCGCGACAAGATGCCAGCGCACGAAGTCGAAGTGACCGAAGCGCTTGAAGAGGGCATCGTCATGCACTGGCTCTCGACGATTAAGTACGTCGGCAGCGAGTCGGTCACCATTGAGAAGATGGCACTAGATGAGAACGGCTTCCCGCAGTCGACGGGTGAGACTGAAACTCTTGAAGCTGACTCTGTAGTGCTCGCGCTCGGCCAAGAAGCAGATCTCTCGCTTCTCAAAGGCATTGAAGGTGTCGCAGTCGAAGATGGCGTCGTCACTGTCGATGAGACGATGATGACCGGACTGGCTGGCCTTTTCGCCGGTGGCGACATGGTGCCGGGGGAGCGGACCGTCACCAACGGCGTTGGCCACGGCAAGCTCGCTGCGCGCAACATTGATACGTGGCTGCGCGGACAGACGTGGGTGCATCCTGAGCGACCCGAACTTGCAGACATCTCGAAGCTCAACACGTGGTACTACTCCGATGCCGACAAGACGGTGCGCCCGAAACTCGACGCAGCTCGTCGCGCAGAGACATTCGATGAAGTTGTTCAAGGTCTCGATGCTGAGACGGCATTGTTTGAAGCCCGTCGCTGCATGTCGTGTGGCAATTGCTTTGGCTGTGACAACTGCTTCGGCGTCTGCCCAGACAATGCAGTGATCAAACACGAAGACGGCACATACGAATTCAATCTTGATTTCTGCAAAGGATGCGGTCTCTGCGCTAAAGAATGTCCAGCCGGCGCAATCGCGATGAAACTCGAGGTTATCTAGCTCTCAAGACCTCGATTTGGTGCTCACCGAACTCGCAGGTAAACTCCGCACTACGCAAACGCGCTAGCGCGGGGTGGAGCAGCTCGGTAGCTCGCTGGGCTCATAACCCAGAGGTCGTCAGTTCAAATCTGGCCCCCGCTACTTAAAAGACCAGGTCTCAGACCTGGTCTT
>JBDLPZ010000146.1:0-6313 GCA_039800825.1 Actinomycetota bacterium | reverse complement strand
GCTCGTCCTGGCTCCGCGTCGACGCAATACCTATCGCGACGAATGGCTGGTGGAGTCATGAGTCTGATATCAAACTTCTTCAAGCGCAGCTTCTTCAGCGGCAATGGCGCAGCGATCGCGTTGGTGCTGGCGCTAGGTTCGTATGGTCTTGCGACCTATGCGCACCCGACCCAGTCGACAACCGAATTCAACGCCGCGCGCGCGGTGACGGACTTGCAGTGTGTCGGTTGGAGTGAGGGCGGAAGTTCTGTCCGCCAGCGACTCATTGTGGCCAACGGCGCCGACGTGGCGACAGGTGACAACGCCGAGGTCACCATCGGCGACAAGATCAAAGGACTTCTGCCTGGCGCGTCTCGCGAAACCGACCTGAAGTCGGGCAAGTCCAAGCACATCACCGCCGAAGGCGAGTCTGCGCAGCGAATCTCCGCGCTGATGACCGCATCCAAGACGAGCGGCGATGCCGACGGCCTCGCGGTGGATTCATGCCGCACGCCGTCGCAGAACTGGTGGTTCGCAGGCATCGACACTCAAGCCGGCTACACCTCGAATCTCGTCCTCACCAACACGACTGATACTGAGACTGTCGCGACCTTGACTGGCTTCACCGCTGACGGCAAGACGTCCATGGGCGAGTACTCCAATGTTGTCGTACCCGCCCAGGGTATGACGGTCGTGGATGTCACCCGCGCTCTTCCAGGCATCAAGTCAGTCGCTGTGCATGTGCACGTGGTCGACGGCCGACTCGCAGCGGCGCTGCAGACCGACGTGGTCGCGGGAATCAAGCCCGTCGGCCGAAGCTTCACGTCGCCCGTCGAGACGCTCTCGACCCGCAGCATGATTGTTGGTCTTCGCGACAGCTCTGATGAGACGCAGTTGCATTTGGTTTCACCACTCGCCGACTCGATCGTGAGCGTCATCCTGCACACGCCTGACGGCGCATTCCCCATCACAGTCGCGACAGATCTCAATCTCGACGCCGGCGTCGTCAAAACCATCGATCTCACCGAAGTGATCGAGACATCCAAAGCGTCGCTGGAAATTGTCTCTGATCAGCCAGCCCTTGCTGCCGTCACGATGGTCAGCCGCGTCGGCGCAGTGCGCGATTACCAGGTCTTCTCGCAGCAGGCTCCAATTCTTAAGGGAGCCGTTGCTGCGCTGCCGAGTGAACTCAAGCTGTCTGGCTTCCAAGCGATTTCGATGTCAGATACGGCTGTGACTGTCTCTGCTTTCCAGGCAGGCGAGAGTGTCTGGACCAAGACCACCAACCTGTACGCAGGCGAGGTCAGCACTCTTGAGCTCAGCGATCAGCGCGAGACAGGAATGGTGTTTGTGGTCAGCTCCGACTCTGGTGAAGTGTTTGTGACGATGTGGCTCGAGGCCAAGACCTCTCGCGGCAGCTACACATCGGCCGTTGCACTCCTCGATCCGTCCACGCAGACCATCGCTGGTGTGACGTTGATGTTGAGAACTTCCTAAATCCAGCCCTCACTCACCAACTAACGTCGACTCAATCCCGTGTCACGCACGGGATTTGGTGCGAGACGCGACTAACTTTCGCCTCGTGATTCCTTCCCGCAAATGTTCTCGCCCGATGTGCGACAACCTTGCGATAGCCACACTCACTTACGTCTACGCAGATATGACCGCTGTGTTGGGTCCACTCGCCACTTTTGCTGAGCCACACTGCTACGACCTGTGCGAAAACCACAGCCGCCGGCTTGTGCCACCCCGCGGGTGGGAACTCGTCAAGCTTGAGACCGACGAGGCGAGCTTGCGCCCTTCATCGGACGATTTGGACGCCTTGGCGGAGGCAGTTCGCGAAGCTGCAGGGGCCAGTTCCCCAAATCACCCAGTTCATGCCACTGGCCGTCGTGGCCACCTGCGCATCGTGCGCGATTCTGACTGAAGCCGCCTCGTCTCACGGGTAGGCTTCGCCCGTGCGTGATCTCAACCAAATCATCAAGGCCTACGACGTTCGTGGCATCTACCCAGACCAGCTCGATGCTGACCTCGCTCGCGCCGTCGGCGCGGCCTTCGTCAAGGTTCTCGGCATCTCCAAGGCAGACGGCGGCGCTGGTGCTGTCGTTATCGGACACGACATGCGCCCAAGCGGCCCTGAGCTCGTCGCTGCTTTCGCTGACGGCGTGATGGCCGCTGGCGTCGACGTCATCGAAATCGGCTTGGCCTCAACCGACGGTCTCTACTTCGCCTCGGGCCACCTCGGCCTGCCAGGTGCAATGTTCACTGCGAGCCACAACCCCGCCGAGTACAACGGCATCAAGCTGTGCCGTGCCGGTGCTGCGCCGGTCGGTCAAGAGTCAGGTCTCGCAGAGATTAAGCAACTGATCCAAGATGGCTGGGTCTCAGACTACGAAGGTCCACGCGGCTCACTCAGCCAGCGCGACACCAACAGCGAATACGCGACTTACCTTCGAAAGCTCGTCGACCTCAGCGGCATTCGCCGCCTCAAGGTCGTCGTTGACGCCGGCAACGGCATGGGCGGCTTCACCGTTCCGACGGTGCTGAAGGACCTGCCACTCGACATCGTTGCGATGTACTTCGAACTAGATGGCACTTTCCCTAACCACGAAGCCAACCCAATTGATCCTGAGAACCTCGTCGATCTGCAGAAGGCGGTGCTCGAGCATGGCGCAGACATCGGCCTCGCCTTCGATGGTGATGCTGACCGTTGCTTCGTGGTTGATGAAAAGGGCGGCATCGTGAGCCCGTCGACGCTGACCGCTTTGATCGCCAAGCGTGAGCTTGATAAGCATCCTGGCTCGACGATTATTCACAACCTGATCACTTCGTGGTCTGTGGCTGAGGTCGTGCGTGAAAACGGTGGTACGCCAGTGCGCACCCGCGTCGGTCACTCGTTCATCAAGGCGACCATGGCCGAGACCAACGCAGTCTTCGGTGGCGAGCACTCCGGTCACTTCTACTTCCGCGATTTCTGGCGTGCCGACTCAGGCATGCTCGCTGCGCTTCACGCGATGGCAGCCTTGGGTGAAACCGCAGATGGCACAAAGCTTTCTGATTTGCTCTCGTCGTACCAGCGTTACGTCGAAAGTGGCGAAATCAACTCGCGCGTTGAGGACTCAAAGGCAATCGTCGCCAACATCAAGTCGACCTACGAAGGCCGCGATGGCGTGACGTTGGACGAACTCGATGGTTTGACTGTGTCGGGCAGCGACTGGTGGTTCAACGTTCGTGCTTCAAACACCGAGCCGCTCCTGCGTCTCAACGTCGAAGCTAAGACCAAAGAGCACGTCGACGCGATTGTTGCCGACGCGCTTGCATTGATTCGCGGCTAATTCATGATTTTGACTGATCTCGTTGCGATGCTGGCATGCCCATGCGATCAGCATGGCGAGCTGCAGGTTGTTGATGCAGGACTCAAGGCAGCGTGCTGCGGTCGGATCTACCCAGTTGTTGATGGCATTCCCGTGCTTCTGATGTCAGAGGCCAGCGCGCCAAAGGAGACCAAACGTGGTCGATGATTTGATTCTCGATGATGTCGCAGGCATGTTGGCGGCTGACCCAGGCGAGATGCTCGCTGCGACGGCTACGGCAGGTGCTCAGGTGCGTCGCGGCCTCGCTGAGGCCGACCGCTCTGAGATTTCGCGCATCGCTTCCGCTGGTCAGCCTCGCGCAATCGTCGTCACTGGCATGGGCGGCTCTGGCATTTCTGGACAGGTGATCGAAGCTCTCGCCAACAATGCGTCGGGCATCCCGGTCGTGTCGTCACGCGGCTACGGCTTGCCATCGTGGGTGGGCGTGGATGACGTCGTCATCTCGCTGTCATGCAGCGGCGGCACTGAAGAGACGATTGCGGCGGCCCAAGAAGCAGCTCGTCGCGGATCCAAGCTCGTCTCGATTACGTCTGCAAACTCGCAGCTGCACGACTTCACGCAGTCAGTGCGAGGCAGCTCGACGATGATTGTCGATGCCAAGGGCCTGATGCCACGCGCTTCGATGTGGACTTTGTTGACGCCTTTGTTGTTGATCGGCAACGCACTTGGTGTCGTCAACGTTCCTGACAGTGATCTCGAACAAGCCGCTGATGTCATCGACTCAATCGGAGAAGAGTGCGCAGTCACTCGCGAGTCGTTTGAGAATCCTGCCAAGCTGCTCGGTCTGCAGTTCGCTGGTTCGCTGCCGATGATCTGGGGCACGGGTGCAGTCGGCCCAGTCGCGTCCTACCGCGTCATCTCGCAGCTCGCCGAGAACGCCAAGATTCCTGCGATTCACGGTGAGATTCCTGAGTCACAGCACAACCAGGTCGTCGTCCTCGACGGCCCGTTCGCCGGCACCTCGTCTGTCGATGAAATCTTTGCTGATGGCGAAGGCCGCGAGCTCAATCGCAAATTCCGTCTAGTGCTGTTGCGCGACTCCGTCGAGCATCCACAGATGGCTAAGCGTGCTGACATCGTTACTGATATCGCCGACCGTCGCGGTGTGCCAGTCACTCGTGTTGATGCCCAAGGAACGCGCATCGTTCACCGACTTGCATCGCTCATCGCGGTCACCGACTGGGCAAGCGTCTACGCGGCTTTGGCGTTGCATATTGACCCAAGCCCAATCGGCCCGATTAACGAACTCAAGTCTCGTCTTCAAGACTAGGAAATCATGAGCACCAGTGGTGGCATGCGTGCAGTTGTTGCTGCATTGCTCGCAAATCTCGGCATTGCCGTTTCGAAGTTCGTTGCGTTCTTCTTGACTGGCTCAGCATCAATGCTCAGCGAAGCTGTGCACTCGGTCGCGGACTCCGGCAACCAGGTCTTGCTCATCGTCGGCAACAAGCACTCGCAGCGCCAGAGCGATCGCCACAACTTCGGTTACGGCCGAGTGCGCTACATCTATGGATTCATTGTCGCCATTGTGCTTTTCGTCGTTGGTGGCCTGTACTCGCTGTACGAAGGCATTCACAAATTCAATTCGCCTGAGCATGTCGGCGACACAAAGGTGGCCATCGGCGTTCTTTTCGTCGCCATCATTCTCGAGAGCTTCTCGTTGCGCACGGCGCTTCAAGAAGTCTCGCAAGTCCGCGGCAAGCGCACTTTGTGGCAGTTCGTTCGCGCTGCCCGCCAGCCAGAACTGCCGGTCATCGTTCTCGAAGACATCGGCGCCCTCACAGGTTTGATGTTCGCGTTTGTCGGCGTCGTCGGTGCCACCGTCACTGGCGATGCTCGCTGGGATGGCCTCGGTGCGGTCGCAGTCGGCGGTCTGCTTGTGGTGATTGCGGTCATCTTGTCGGTCGAAATGACCAGCATGCTCGTCGGCGAATCTGCTCTTGAAGAAGACGACGCGGCCATTCGCCAGCAGCTCGCCGCTCACGGACTCGTGCGGGATGTCATTCACGTCCGCACGCTTTATGTCGGACCAGACGAGTTGCTCGTCGCCGCCAAGATTGCCGTCGATGGCGCAGTGTCAGGCGCAGATCTGAGCCAGGGGATTGACGCGATTGAGGCGCAGATCCGTTCTGTCGTGCCACATGCTCGCTACATCTTCATTGAGCCAGACATCGCCCGCTAATCGTTTACTATTAGCCCAGCGAGTCGGTATCCGACCCTCCTATAGGCAGACCATCGAAGTCTCGAGCCGTCTGTCGCTTCATCCATGTAGGAGTAATAAATGTCCGTTGATCAATACCTTGCTGGTCGCGATTCGTTCGTGATTGGCGAAGACGTCCCAGGCTTCGGTCTCGAATATGCAGTTGCTGACCTCAAGCTTGCAGAGTTCGGCCGTCACGAAATCCGTTTGGCCGAGCACGAGATGCCAGGCCTCATGGCAATGCGCAAAGAGTTCGGCGACTCAAAGCCACTCACGGGCGCAAAGATTGCAGGCTCTTTGCACATGACCGTGCAGACCGCAGTGCTGATCGAAACTCTTGTCGCACTCGGTGCTGATGTCCGTTGGGCATCGTGCAACATCTTCTCTACCCAGGATCACGCTGCTGCCGCGATCGTCGTCGGTGCTAACGGCACCGCGGATGCGCCAGCAGGTGTGCCGGTATTCGCATGGAAGGGCGAAACCCTCGAGGAATACTGGTGGTGCACCGAGCAGATCCTTCGCTGGCCAGATGGCAGCGGCCCGAACATGATTCTCGATGACGGTGGCGACGCAACTTTGCTCGTTCACAAGGGTCGGGAGTTCGAACTCGCTGGCGCTGTGCCTTCACCAGACACCGCAGACTCTGAGGAGTACGCAGTCATCCTCGGTGTTCTGACCCGCAGCCTCGCTGCATCGAAGGACCGCTGGACCAACGTTGCCGCTGGTATCAAGGGCGTTACTGAAGAAACCACGACTGGCG
>JBDLPZ010000145.1:0-3259 GCA_039800825.1 Actinomycetota bacterium | reverse complement strand
GTGACACAGTCGCACATTTGCTCGGCTTGCCACACGAACATCTCGGCGCTTTTCGCGTGATGGTCAACTGTGGTTGGGCGATTCTCGATCGCGAACCTGCACGTGATGCATGGCGCGTTTGCGACTACAACTTGTCGGCCACACCACCGCTCGACGAGAGCCATCTCTAACCAGTCTGAGCGTGCGGTATTGTTCCGCCGTTCTTGGGGCTATGGCGCAGCTGGTAGCGCACCTGCATGGCATGCAGGGGGTCAGGGGTTCGAATCCCCTTAGCTCCACCAAGACAATTGCCCCCGCTTCATGCGGGGGCTTTGTCATTTTATGCCCGCCAAACGGAGTCTCACGACAAAGCCTGCTGGTCGTTGCGGGGATGTGAGCTGTCCTGCTAGCGTGAGAGGCGATTACTAGAACAATTTTCAATCTCGGGGGAAACGTGATTCGTGGATTGGCTATTTCGTTCGTCGCACTCGCAATCGGCGTGCTTGGTCAAACAGGCGCGTTCGCCGGAATCGATCAAGAGGGCTACCGCAGCAGCAGTCTGTCAGTCGATGGAACGACTGCGATTTTAACTCCTCACTCGTTTCATCCGTGGGCAGGGCACTGCGCTCTCTACTCCGTCCTGATCTTGGACTGGACTCAGCCCAGACAAATGGAAACCGGATTGGTTAAGTGCAGTGGTAGCACTCTCGATGGTGTATGCACTAGCGACCACAGCTTCACCGAGCGGTTCGATGGTTCAAGCTACTTCTGCGCTCAAGGCGCCACCTTTCAACTCGATCAGGCGCAAAGCGCAATCGTTCAACGGACTGCTGGCACGACAAGTATGTGGGCAACGACGGCTGGCTCATATATGAGTCAATCGGGGTTTGCGTCGGGTCACCAGTTGCAGGCGTTTGCCTGGGCAGAGGCGACGGGCGGTTCTTGGTGCCCCACCGACTCGCCGGTTGGGCACTTCGCGGAATGGAAGAAGTTTTCTGTCGCATCTGGGTGGTCTTACGTCTCGGTCGGCCTGCTTGTCTCGGATTCAGTCGGCATCTTCGATGCGCCGTGCTGGTCTATATCCACACTGTCTACGTCAGGAGATTTCGATGCTTCTTAATTCGCACACCAAAGCCGCTGCGTTAATAGCGGGCACAGTATTGGTCGCCGGCGCCGTGTCGGCTGCTTCCTCTTTCGCTGCTGTGGTTGAGCAGAAGCAAGATGCGGTCGTCTCGGTGCCAGATGCGTATGTGCCGAAAATTTCAGAGCGTGACCACTTAACGTTGGAGCAAGCTATTGCTCGTGTTTCTCAAGGACTCGCAGGAACCGCAATCGGCTCTATTGAGCAGTTGAACGCCTCGGAGACTTCTATGCGATTAGCGGTTCGTGTCAGCAACATTGACTCAAAGTCAGTCGAAGCTTTTTGGCTCGCATCTCTGGCCCAAGGGGCTGTAGCCGATCTGGTGAATAGTGGAGCAGAGACGACGAGCGATGTCATCTCGTCGAGCTTGATCCTGGGCCCAGGGGATGACCAGAAGGACGCAATCGACATCGGCCACGGGAGTATTCGTAGCGGCCAATTATTTGGGTCTTCGAGCGACCAACAGTTGATCGAACGCGTTAAGTCGGTTGCCGACCGCTTTGATCTAGTCGTGAAATCTGTTCAAGTTGTTCATCCACTGGAGAGTGCGCTCCATGTGAGATTTGTCGTCGATGCTTCTATAAATGTCACATGGACGATCGATGAGCTTCGTTCTGCAGTTGAAGGCGCCACCCCGACTGTTGAAGGCAGCCTGATCGAGTTGGTCGACGCGGACGGAAACGTTTTGCTGACGAGTGCATCTTCATACAGGACCGGTCTCGGCGGGCTGTGGTTTGCGCCGGGCCAGGACGAGCGCTTTAACGCTGGGCATGGACACGCTGTGAGCCGCTAGCTCACCCGGACAAACGCCCCCGCGAAAGCGTGAGCTTTGTCGTTTCATGACCGCCAAACGGAGCCTCACGACAAAGCCCTCGCCACTTCATTCGCTTCGCGTAGGCTTGCGCGTCTTCAAGGTCAGGACGGGTATGGGCAAAGTCGATCGCAGTCAGCGCGATGTAATTCCGCTGAGCGAAGCGACCCGTGCTTGGTTTGAGATTTCGCTCCAAACCTTCGGCGGTCCGGCGGGTCAAATTGCTGTCATGCAGCACAAGCTGGTCGACGAGAAGCGCTGGATTGGTCAGAAACGGTTTCTGCATGCGCTTAATTACTGCATGTTGCTGCCAGGCCCCGAGGCGCAGCAGTTGGCCATCTACATCGGCTGGCTCCTCAATGGGACTCTCGGTGGCCTCATTGCTGGAACGTTGTTCGTGTTGCCGGGTGCACTGGCGCTGCTAGCGCTGTCAGCGATCTATATCGCCGCAGGAACAACCACCATCGTTACTGGACTATTCGCTGGCCTGGCACCTGCAGTCATCGCCATCGTGTTGCAAGCAGTGCAGCGTGTCAGTAAGCGCGCCCTTCATCACCGCGTGCTCATTGGGACGGCGGTCGCATCATTTGTGGCGCTGACGGCATTCAAGGCGCCTTTCCCGGTGGTGATCTTGATTGCGGCTTTGGCAGGTTGGTTTCTTGGTCGCCGCATCCCTGACATTGCCCGCGGGAGCGCTCACGGCAGCGACGCAGAAGGCGCTGCGCCGTTGATTAGTGATGATGTTCTTCATCACGAGGCTCCATCGATGACGCGCAATCTCAGGTACATGACAGTCGGATTGCTTCTGTGGTTCGCTCCGATTGCCGTCGTGGCAATCCTGTTCACTCGTAACAGCGTTTTTGTTGAGCAAGGATTGTTCTTCTCTGGAGCAGCCGTTGTCACATTCGGTGGCGCGTATGCAGTGCTGTCGTACGTCGCACACCAGGCAGTGGTGGTCTATGGCTGGCTCGCACCTGGCGAAATGGTGCGCGGACTGGCGCTGGCTGAAACCACTCCGGGACCACTCATCATGGTCGTTCAATTTGTGGCGTTCGTAGGCGCTTATCGCCATCCAGGCGATCTCGATCCCTGGGTTGCTGCGGCGCTTGGGTCGGCGCTTGTCACGTGGGTGACCTTCGTGCCGTGCTTCCTGTTCATCTTCTTGGGCGCTCCACACGTGGAACAACTGCGCAACAACCGCCATCTGGCGGCAGCGCTCACTGGTGTGACCGCTGCCGTTGTGGGAGTCATAGCAAATCTCGCGCTCTACTTCTCGCTTCACACTCTTTTTGAGAAGTCGGAGACGGTCGCGATTGGGGCGCTGAATC
>JBDLPZ010000144.1:0-4506 GCA_039800825.1 Actinomycetota bacterium | reverse complement strand
ACACCCGCGAATCGATCGAACATCTCGCCAAACTTGATGAGTTCAATCTGCTCCTCATTGAACAGCCGCTACGCGAAGAAGACATCCTTGGTCACGCGATGATGGCCAAGCAGATTCAGACACCTGTCTGTCTCGACGAGACGGTCATCAGTCTCGAGACCGCCGAGCAGTGCCTCGATCTCGAGGCCTGCCACATCATCAACATCAAGCCAGGTCGCGTCGGCGGCTACATCGAAGCCAAGCGCATTCATGACCTTTGCGATGAACGCGGCATTCCTGTGTGGTGTGGCGGCATGCTCGAGACCGGTATTGGCCGCGCTGCAAACATCGCAATGGCGGCGCTGCCGCGTTACACCGTCGTCGGTGATATCAGCGAATCTGCACGCTTCTACAAGAAAGACATCACCGCGCCATTCGTTCTCGACAATGGCCAGATGCACGTGCCGACTGGTGCGGGACTGGGTGTCGAAGTCAACCTCAACACCGTCGCAGAGCTCACTCGCTCACTAGAGACCGTGACGCGATGACAAAGGAACACTACGTTCGCGAAGCTCTGGTCGTCGGCTTCGACCTCGACATGACTTTGGTCGACTCCGCTCAGGGAATCTCCGAGGCCCTCGTCGCGGTGTGCAAACTTCACGGCGTTGAGATCCGACTTGAAGATGCGCTCGCCACCATCGGATTACCTCTTGATCAGGTGTTCCCGATGTGGCTTCCTGATCTCGCTTACGAGCAGCTTCTCGATGAATACCGCGATCACTATGGCAAGTACGGCATCCCGAAGTCAGTCGCATTGCCAGGCGCGGCAGACGCGCTGGCGGCAGTCAAAGCGCTGCACGGTCGAACGCTTGTCGTGAGCGCCAAGAAGGCCGACTTTGTTCAACGCGTCCTCGATGTTGTCGGTCTCGAAGTCGATGAGATTTACGGCTACTTGTTCGCTGAACACAAAGGCGAGGTGCTACTCAAAGAAGGCGCACACGTCTACGTCGGCGATCACGTCGGCGATGTCGCAGCTGCGCGCGTTGCTAACGCCATCTCGGTTGTCGTCCCGACGGGACCAACCCCAGAAGCGATGCTGCGCGAAGCTGGAGCAGACGTCGTTCTCAATGACCTGACTGAGTTCACGCCATGGTTGCACAGCATGGAGGCTCTCGTCGCAGGACGAGAGCATCACTTGCCGGTGCCAGCGGTTGACTCCGAGTCAAAACGCAATTGATTGATCACTTCGTTGACTTCTAGCAATCTGTCGTTTGGTGATTGACCTACGGCAGACTTTCTGTGACACTCTGAGCACTAACGGGGAAACGAGGGAAAATGAAAAAATCGCGCCTATTTGCGCTCTCAATAGTTGCACTTCTTACTGTCTCTTCACCAGCCTTCGGCTGGACTTTCACTTATGGGTCTGCTGTAAAGACGAATTCGCTGACGAATTCAAACGGAAATCACTACATGAAACTCTGGGACATTGGCGACGAAGGTCACTATGTCCGTGGACAGTACCGCCGTCAAGACGGTTTTGAGTACAACACTTACAACACCTACGGCTACAACACTGTTGTCTCCGGGCCTGCCTACAGCCAGTGGACCACTGGAGCGATACTTTGTATCGACTATCCAATTCTCGATGACTGCTCGGATTTCTTCCAGAGCTGAGCGTTTGAACCCATGCCGAAGAATTCAGATAGTTCGGCTCCCCTCGAACTGCGAGATGTGTCGTTTGCATACGAAAACTCTGGCGGTGCAGTTGCCCGCTACCTCTTTAATGGACTGAATCTCGCGGTGCCAGCCGGTACGAGTTTGGCCATCGTGGGGCCAAGCGGTTCAGGCAAGTCGACCTTGTTGATGCTTTGCATGGGCCTTTTGACTGCAACTTCAGGCGAAGTTGTTGTTGATGGTGTGGATCTTGCTCAGCTCAATGAGCGACAGCGCACGAAGCTGAGACGGCAACAAATCGGAATGGTCTTTCAAGATGGTGAACTCTTGCCTGAATTGAGCCCGCTAGAGAATGTCGCCGTGCCATTGATGTTGGCTGGCGAGAAATCATCAGCCTCGCTAGCGGCCTCAGCGCGAGCGCTAGAGCTGGTGGGCATCAGTTCTAAATTGCATGCTGCCGACACCATCACTCTGTCTGGCGGTGAGCGTCAGCGAGTGGCAGTTGCTCGCGCCATCGTGCAGCAGCCCAAACTCTTACTCGCTGATGAGCCGACTGGCGCACTCGATGGCAGCACCCGTGACAAGGTTGCCGACGAGCTATTCAGTATCCCAGGCAAAACTGGCGCCGCGTTGCTCGTGGTGACCCATGACCCTGCTATCGCGAGTCGCGCCACGAACGTTCTCGATGTGGGCGCATTCATTCATGTCTGAGCTGATTCGGGGGCTAGCGGGAGCGTTCGCACTGGGTGGCAGGTTTGCTGTCGGCTCTATCGTGCGCGCAGCGCGCATGCTCGGTGTGACAGTGTCTTTGGTGGCGGTTGTATTTTCGGCAGCGGCGGCGTACACAAGCATGATCGCCTACCACCAAAAGGTTGAGACAAGCGACGCGCGAACCCCGTGGTCAAGATTCACGAACGAAGGCAAGCTGAAGGGGCCACCGAGCTTCCGGGTTGCGTATCGGGATGACCGGCTATCGGACGACTTGTCCTACTCAATGATGGTGCTAAAGCCATTGAAACCAACCCCGCCGCCGCCTGGTCTTGAGCGATGGCCAGAGCGAGGGGAAGTGTTTCTTTCACCCGCACTGTGGCACGACGGAATCGCGCAGGGCATCGAGAGCAGATATGGCACGTTTGCGGGCCTAATTTCTGAAGAGGGTTTGAGCGCCCCTGATGAGCGATTCGCGTATATCGGCTACTCGCCTGGTCTAGTTCCCGAGAGTTCGCTCATGCCTGCGCAAGTCTTTGGAACGGCGTACCCGCACGACTGGTGGAGCATGAGCTTGCCGTGGAATAGTGAGACGGCATACATCTTTCAGTTCCCCATCTTTTTTGGGGCTCTACTTGCGCTGGTAATTCTGCCTTCACTTTCGCTGTTGCTTGCCGCTCGCAGGTTCGATGCCGACGCTAGAGCTGCACGCAACTTGCTCTTGAAATCGCTAGGAGCAGGACGAACTCATCGGCTCGCTGCAGCTATCGGCGAGCATCGGCATGCGCTGGCTGCTGCATTGCTATTCCTCGCCGCCATCAATCTGATGGTGTTGACCCGTCCTGTCGTTTTGCCCATTGTTGATTTCGAACTTCCTCGCTTGGCGATGACTTCTCACCGCATGACACTGGTGGCACTTCAGATCGTCACATTTGCGGTGGTGTCACTGATCTTGTTAGAGGTCTCAAATGGTTGGCGCGGCAAGGCGGCGTCGAAGCGACAAAGACGCTCGCTGCTCCCAATCTGGGTTCGATTGCGCGGGGTAGGAGTTTTCGTAACGTTCTGCATCGCGGCTCTGTGGGTGCCATATGTTCTCGACTCAAAGGTGGGCCGCACTTGGCAGACGACCTTCTTGCTGCTGTCGGTCGGAGCCATCGCAACGTTGCCTTCTGCGCTGCGGGAGTTGCTGCCGGCGCTAGGCGCTGTCATTTCTCGCATTGGCAGGGTCAGAAATCGCTTCCCGTTGTTCCTTTCAGGCCGACTGCTCGCTGTGAGCAGTCGCAGCCTTGCGCCAGTTGCGACACTCATGGTGGTCTCCACGGGTGTGCTGTTTCAAGTGTTGTTCATGCTCAACTCTTTTTCGACGCAAGCGCAAAATGCGGTACGGATCGCGGATGCCGCTGCAGGACATCTTGTAGTTGCCGACTTCGACAGAGGTGTCGGCAACCTCGAAGCAATACTTGCGGATCTTCCCGCGGGCGTAGACACAGCAATTTTCGAAGTCGACGGTCAATCCAATGCTGCTCTCATTGGATCATCCGCATCGATTACGGCGCTAGGTGCGCGCTGTGGAGTGATCCCACAGCTTGAACCGGACAGCTTGCTTGATTTCGCGACGTCTGACGTCTGGGTCGAGGAACTCGGTGCGACCTCCTGCGTCCAACAGTTAGTTCCGGGGGATGGACGAAGTTTCCAGCGGCTGATTCTGTTTTCCGAGTCTGCCTTGCCGGCTACAGAAGTGCGGGGAGCGCTGTTGCGCCACAGCCTTCCCAACACGCCGATGTCGTCTCCACTGTACGGTTTTGTGAGTTCTGGTTTGGCCAGTGCACATCAAGGGCAGTGGCTGGTACTGGAAGGACTGATTGGAAGTTTCCTGCTACTCGTCGTGCTTCTGCTGGGACTCATCGACCGCGCCAGAGATCAGGCAACGCGCCTTGCACAAGTGTTGGCTGTCGGCGGCGACAGCAGCCTGCTTCATACGGTTGGTGCAATCACCATCGGTCTGCCAATCGTCGTCTCTGGGCTTTCGGGCGCGCTGCTGTCATGGTGTCTGACCAGGTTGCCAATCTCGATACATCTGGCACCGGAATTTGGGACGGACTTAGTTGTCGCTATGGTGCTAGTCGTTGTCGTGATGGCCGTTGT
>JBDLPZ010000143.1:0-3238 GCA_039800825.1 Actinomycetota bacterium | reverse complement strand
GTTGCACCGTGCCTGATATTGTCAACACCGTCGCTATCACGGCGATCCAGGCGCAGAACGCACCTGCCACTCAGGCGGCTGCTGACCAAAAGGCGTCTGTGTGAGTTCGCTCGTTCTCGTCATCAACTCAGGCTCTTCGTCACTGAAATATCAGCTGATTGATTCAGCGACTGAAGCGGTGCTGCTCAAAGGCAATGTCGAGCGGATCGGTGACAACGGTCAGGGCTTCTTCGCAGATCACGAAGTGGCTCTCGAGCATGTTCTCGAGCAGATCCAGGCCGCGAGCTATTCCCTCGGCGACATCGCTGTCGTGGGGCATCGGGTTGTGCACGGCGGAAAGCTCTTCACCGCACCGACCATCGTGGATGCGGAGGTGTTGCGCGGAATTGAGTCGCTCATTCCACTCGCTCCGCTGCACAATCCAGCGAACCTGGTCGGTATCGCTGCGCTGCGCGAATTGCTGCCTCGCACTCCGCAGGTGGCCGTCTTCGATACTGCTTTCCATTCAACAATTCCGGACTTCGCGAGCACTTATGCAATCGACCGCGCTGTTGCGGCCGAGTTCGGAATCAAACGATATGGATTCCACGGCACCAGTCACCAATATGTCACCGCACAGCTGGCACGCATCCTCAACAAGCCAGTGAGCCAGACCAACGCGATCATCTGTCACATCGGAAACGGCGCATCGATTACTGCTGTGATGGGCGGTCGTAGCGTCGACACCTCGATGGGTATGACACCACTCGAAGGTCTCGTCATGGGTACTCGCTCTGGTGATATCGATCCGGGCGTGCTCTTCCATCTTGCGAGAGTAGGCAACTACTCAGTCGAGGATCTTGATCGATTGCTCAATCGCCAAAGTGGCCTCGCGGGGCTGACAGGTCTCAGCGATATGCGCGCTGTGTGCGAGGCGGCAGCTGCTGGCGATGAGAGCGCGAAACTCGCTCGCGAGATTTATGCGTATCGCATCCGCAAGTACATCGCCGCTTATCTCGGTGTCGTCGAGTCACTCGACGCAGTCGTTTTCACGGCTGGCGTAGGCGAAAACGACGCAGAACTTCGAGAGATGATCATCACGCCGCTCGGCCACCTCGGATTCGACATTGATGCAGCCGCAAATGTCGCCAAAGGCAACCGCACAATCAGCAGCGCGACCTCACGCTTCTCCGTCATGGTGATTGCCACCAACGAAGAAGCAGAGATCGCGCGTCAGGCCAGCGCGGCTATCGCCGGTTAATCGACGACGAACCGTTTGGTGTCGAGAGCAACAAGCTTGCCGTCTTTGGCGGAGAACTCCATTGCCTTGAACACGTAGTTGCCGGCATCGAGCAAACCGAGCTCAACTTCCCATACCGATGTCACAGGGCAAGCCTCAGCGGCGAGCGTTGAACCACCAGTGACTCGGTGCCCGTCTCGACGCAGTTCCCATGCGACGTTTGCTTCGAATGTGCATGCCAGTCCAGAGACAATCACGTCGCCAGCTTCAGTCGATCCTTCAGCTGGATGAAGAATGTTGACGGCCGACAGAACTTCGAAACCGTCTTGTCGGGCGAATGGCGCAGTGGTATCCACGTGGCCTGCGAGACTTTCAACAACCTCGCCATTCAGCAACAGCTGGACATGAGTAATCGTTGAGTCGTTGGCTGTCAGGGTCCACACGAGCTGATTGATTGCGGCCATCTCAGCTTCAGAACCGACGTTCAGATGCACCGCTGAGAAATCGACCGTGGCAAGTTCTCCAACCTGCGTAATCGAGTGAATCGCGGAGCCATTGCCCCAGAGGTTCGTGTAGTCAGGATCGAGTGGGGCCAAGGTGCCGTCGACGAGTTGTTTCAGGCTTTCTACCGCCGGATCGCCGATCGTCGTGATGGTGCGTGGTTCTTCAAACAACTTGAAACCGAGCGGCGTATCCGCCACGTAGAACGCGGAGATGCTCGTCTGAGTAGGCGTTGGGCTAGGTGTTGTGGATTGGCTTGGTTGAGGTTCGGGGGTTGTGCAGCCAGTAATAAGTGCAAATGCCGAAATGAGTAACAGAACTCGTTTGGTCGCACGCATGTCGACCACCTTCTTTCTGTCTTGAGAATACGCCGATGCGCGCACGCATCAAGGGGCGTTAGTACCCAAGTTGGTGAAGGTTTGGCTTAATGACGACTGCTCAGTTGAGAAAGCGCTGTTTATGCGACAACGAGAGACAAAGTCTTAGTCGCGACGCGACCAGCAGAGTCACGCACGGTGAAAGTGATGCTGTACGTGCCTTTAGTCGTGGCTTTGCCACCGAACTTTCCGGCAGTTGAGAACGTGAGTCCAGCGGGAATGCCCACTGCCGACCAGGTGCGTGTGGTCGTGCCGCCGCTAGCCGCCATTTGCACCGTGTAGTTGGTGGTGGTCTTGGCGCCAGTCAGGCTCGCAGTCGTGATCGTCAGTGGAGCGGTGACAGCAATCGAGAAGGTCTTCGAGACCTTCAAACCAGAGGCCGTATCTGTTGCAGTAGCAATAAAGCTGTACGTGGCGACAGTCGTAGGTGTGCCGCTTAGCACGCCAGTGGTCGAGAAGGTCAAACCTGCTGGAATGCCGGTCGCGGTCCATGTCACCGTGCCAGCAGACGTGGCAGTCAGCGTGGTCGAATACGCCTGCGTTGTAGATGCTGGTGGGAGCACCGCCGTCGTGATAACCGGCGGTGCCAGAGTCACGGTGAGCGACAGAGCCGTCGATACGGTGGCCAATGCGGAGTCCGTGACAGTGACGATAAATGTCGACGTGCCGGCAGTAGTTGCGACTCCACTGATGACGCCTGCAGACGACATACTCAGTCCATCAGGCAAAGTGCCGCTCGTTACAGCGTAGGAATAGCCGCCAGCGCCACCCGCGGATGTAAGCGAGGCCGTGTAGGCGGTACCAATACCTGCATTAGCAAGCGTGGTGGTCGTGATGCTCAAAGGAGGCGGGTTGAACTTTGCAGTCAGCGTGAACTGTCCGCGAGAGCCGTAGTCGGTGTTGCCGCCGAGAGCAGTGGTCGTGCTCGCCACGCCATCGATCTTCAAGTAGTACGTCGTATTTGCGACCAGCGTCGCGGTGATGGATGCATCAAGGCCAGTCGCTGTCGATGCGTCTACCTTGGCGAACGTTGGGTTGGCCGACGTCGTGAGCTTGGTGCCGGTGTACAAATCGAGCTTGATGTCGAGATTAGGGCTGATGCTCGCTGCTGAAGCAGTGAATGTGTAGCTGCCTGCAGTGG
>JBDLPZ010000142.1:0-4774 GCA_039800825.1 Actinomycetota bacterium | reverse complement strand
ATAATGCGACGGTGCCGCCAGTGAATGCCACACCTCAACTGGCGTCCGTCACCGAGTCCGCTCTGCCATCTGCAGTGCTGTTCCCAGAAAACCACACCCCTCATTCGCATCGCTTGCCAGTAATTGTTTCCATCTATGGCGGCCCGCATCACGCAGAAGTGATCGCTTCGCGCGTTCATTACTCAACTAACCAATGGCTGGCTAATCAGGGATTCGCAGTCGTCGTCCTCGACAACCGCGGTACGCCAGGTAAAGGTCCTGCATGGGAGCGCGCTGTCGCGGGTAATCTCGCCGATCCTGTTCTCGAAGACCAAGTCGCCGGCCTAGCTGCGATTCTTGCGCAGTATCCAGACGACATGGACGGCGAGCGCGTCGGCATTCGCGGCTGGTCGTTCGGCGGCTACCTCACCGCTCTTGCTGTCCTCGAACGCCCCGATGTGTACGCCGCAGGCTGGTCAGGCGCGCCGGTGACGGACTGGAAGCTCTATGACACTGCGTACACCGAGCGCTATCTCGGTCACCCTGCAGACCAGGCCGAGGAATACAAGCAATCTTCACTCGGACACCGTGCGTCTAAGCTCGAACGTCCACTGACGTTGATTCACGGTCTCGCGGACGACAACGTCCTTGCGGCTAATTCACTTCAGTTGTCCGGAGCACTTCTCGCATCCGGAAAGGCACATGGATTCTTGCCGCTCGCTGGCGTCTCACACATGACTCCACAAGTCGCGGTCGCGCGCAATCTGCTGCTATTGATGCGCGACTTCTTTAAGAGCAATCTCTAGTCGCTGACGAAATCGCGGCCCGTCACAGGGCCGTGATAGTCAGGCTTGTGTGCGGCGGACAAGAGGCTGCTTCGTGGCATCGGACGCACAGCATGCGGTCGGCGCACAGCAGTCACGATCACCTTGCGTTCCTGAGGATAAATGCACGCGACTTCGTGTCCGGCTTCGTCACGAATCAGCTCTGGCACAAACTCGGCGCAATCGCGATGCTTAAACGGACAGCGATCGACCATCGCGCACCCGCCCTCGGGCCGCCCGCTCGCTGGATTGAGCTTCACCCAGGTGCGTTCGGCCTGCGCGAACGGATCGAGCTGTGGCACGGCCGAAATCAGTGCCTGCGTGTATGGGTGCTGCGCATGCGCAATGACCTGCGCAGCGGTTCCGGACTCCACGACCCGATCAAGGTAAAGAACCTGTGCACGGTCAGCGACCTGATGAACTAACATCGCGTTGCTCGTCAACAACAACCAAGCCTTGCTCGAGGATGTCACGGCCTGCCGCAACAAAACGTATGCCTCCGCTGTTTCGATGGCACCGAGGCCTCGGAGCGGTTCGTGCATCACCACGAGTTTGGAGGCGCTCGCGTTCACCCGTTCAAGCTGCTGCCTCGCATCCGCGAGCGATGCGAAGCTCTTGAGAACTTCGACGGCCGACAGAACTCGCTTGAGGTCTCGACCATGCACTGAAGAGAGTGCTGCTCCATCAAAAACAATCTCGCCGGCAGAAATTTCCGTTCGCCGCAAGAGCACAGATTCAATTTCGGCGATTGCGGAGGAACTCTCGCCCAAGACTGCGAGGCACTGTCCGCCGGCCACTTCAAAATAGATGTCAGTCAGTCGATCATCGACGGTTACGCCGTCGAACACGATGACGTTCATCATGACTCACCGCCAAGAATCTGGCGTGCAAAGCGCACACGCAGACCAGGTGCGAGATGGCATCGCACTTCGTGACCGATGCTCGAAGCAGCCATAACCGGAACCGCCGCGACACACTGGCCTCGCTCCACCAAGGTCGCGCGGCCACAAGAGTCAACAAACGAACAGCCGCTCGGCGCAGGAACTTCGCCTGGCGGGACGGGTGAACTAGCGGCCGGCAATCCTGTGTGAGCAAAGCTCGGATTCCGCGAGAGCAGCGCCACGGTGTACGGCATTTCGGGACGCAACAACACATCGGAGCGGCTGCCGCTTTCGACAGCGCGAGCACCGTGCATGAGCACAATCTCGTCGGCGTACATCACCGATTCGCTGAGGGATTGCGTCAGCCACACGACGGCGCAGCCGAGGCGGTCGCGCAACGATGCAACCAACTCGACGAGGTGCAGTACATCCGTCGGCTCAATATCCGACAGAAGATCTTCAACAATGAGTAGTCGCGGTTCGTTGCAGATTGCATTTGCGAGCATGACTCGCCGCTGATCGAGGATGCGCAAAGAGCTGATTTGCTTAGTCAGCACCAACTCAACATTGTCGAGCCCGACAACCTCGAGAATTTTGAGCACTTTCTGGCGCGCGATGCGCTTGTCCACCTGGTGCTCGATGAGATACGTGTCGATGAGCAGATCAGAGACCGTCTTCTTCGGCGCAACAACTCCGGCGAATCCGAAATCTCCACCTCGACGAAGTTCCATCTGCTCTGCATCGGCAATGCTAAGCGCGGTCGAGCCAATCTTGATTGTTCCCGCTAGTCGATCATCTTTATGGGAAGTCAGACCCTGCAAGGCCAAACCAATTGACGACAGCACACCTGCGTTGTCACCGACGATGGCAAGCGTCCGGCCGAGACCGACTTTGAAGCGAAGATCGTCCACCATCCGCTGTTGCCGATTGGCAACAGTGCGAGAGACGCTCAGCGCTTCGACTTCGAACATTGTTATGCCGCGCTCGTCACGTAGATGTCGTTGAAGTTTGGACATCCATACGGCGTCCAGATATCGACGCCGCCAACGCCGCTGCCCCAAATGAACTGCGACTTGGAGAAGACGCCGGGCAGAACCCACATGTTGTCCATCACCGTCTGGTTTGCCGCGCGCCACAGTTTGTTCCGCTTGGCCTCGTCGGTTTCGGCCTGGGCCTTGGCAATCGTGGCTGCGAAGCTGGCGTATGCGCCATCTTTCTCGTTGCGCAAGAGATTGAAAGTGCCACCGCCTGCAATGTCTGGGATCACGGTCGAAGGCGACATCCAGTCGGGAGCCCAGCCAGCCCGAGACAAGTCGCCCTGCGCTGCGGGATCAAAAACCACGCCGTAGTACTGGTTCTTATCGATCAGATTGCCCGTGAGTTTGATGCCCACCTTGGCCATCGACGCGATCCAAATCGCGAGTCCAGCCTGGTGAATCGGCAGGTTGGTGGTGTCGAACACGATGCCAGTCTTTGTGACGCGCTGATAGACAGCCGGGCAAGCAGACTTCGCTTCAGCTAAGAGCTGTGCGGCCTTCTCTGGATTGCCCTCAGGTTTCGCGTCTTCGTAGCCCTTCACTGGCGCATAAACGTCCGGGAAGAGTGTCGGCTTCAACAAGCCGTCGGCATAGCCACCGACGTACTCCTCCGGGCCAGTGAGTTCTGCGATCGCCTTGCGGTCGAGTGCATAGAAGATTGCCTGGCGCACTTTGAGGCATGGCAACTTGGACACGTTGAAGGCCGTGTACGAAACGAATGGATCTTCCGCGCTGACGCGACGGTTCGCGGTGCGCTGCAGATTGAAAATAATCGACGTTCCCGCGGCCGCCACAGGATCGAGCATCACCGCAGTCTTGCCGGCATCGCCATCTTCGATAACCGCGTCTTCCATCGTCTGATAGGCCTGCGCGAAAGTCACGACGATTTGGCCAGGCAATGCACGGCGCACTGAATCAGTGCTGCTGCTCCAATTCTCGTTGCGATCAAGAACCAACCGCGAGCCGGGCGTGTACTCGCTGACGACGTACGGACCGCTCGAGACTGGATCGAGGTCATACTGGTCGCGAGTATCAAGCTCAGCAGGAACTGGCGAAAACGCGAGCATCGACACGGTGTGATTGAAGTCTGAGGCTGGCTTCTTGAGATTGAAAGTGATCGTCTTGTCATCCGCGGAGCAAGCCACTGCTTTGTCGAAAGCTGCGGTGTCGTTGTTGACGTTCTTGTACGGACCGCGGTACGCACTCGCACCATCGATTGCGAGTGGAATATCCAACAAGCGGATCGCGTAATCCGGTCCACCAGAGACCACGTCCGTCGCAAAGGTGCGCGAGACGCCGTACTTCACATCGGCACACGTGATCGCAGAACCGTCTTCAAACTTCGCGCCATCGCGCAGAGTGAAGGACCACGACTTCGCATCTGCGCTCGGGGTGCCGAGATCGGTCGCGAGATCTGGAATGAGTTCGGTGCCAGCAGCGCCACCGCTTGGCCGGTACATCGTCAGCGTGCGCTGCAGATAGGTCGCGGCGAAGGCGATGTCGTTGGCCACGTAATTGCGCTGTGGATCGAGATGAGCGAACTGTTGATCTTCGGTCAAGAAGTTCAAAGTTCCGCCATCAGCGGTCTTGGTCGCGCAGCCTGTGAGCGCCAACGCCACAACTGCGCTGCCGATTACGAGCCGTCGAAAACTGGCCATATGGTGAGAACTCCTCGAGAACAACTTTTCGAGGCGCACCCTATTGGCTAGATCGGCTACTTATTGCGATTGCGCGTCTTGTCGCGGTCAACCTTTGCGAGCAAAACCTTGCGGATTCGCACGGCGGCTGGCGTGACTTCGATGCACTCGTCTTCGCGGCAGAACTCAAGAGCCTGTTCGAGAGAAAGGAGGCGTGGCGGGATGAGACGCTCAAGCTCATCAGCAGTCGAAGAGCGCATGTTGGTGAGCTTCTTTTCCTTGCAGATGTTGACGTCCATGTCCTCAGAACGTGAGTTTTCGCCGACGATCATGCCTTCGTAAACATCGGTCGCTGGCTCGACGAACAAGCTACCGCGCTCTTGCAAACCGAAGCATGCGAACGAGGTGACCTGGCC
>JBDLPZ010000141.1:0-5722 GCA_039800825.1 Actinomycetota bacterium | reverse complement strand
AGTTATCGTGAGCTTCGTTGCAGGTATGGCGTTGCAGAGGTCTCTAACTCGGGATCCGAATGCAACATCAACCAAGCTACCCAAGGGGACTTTTCGTCGAGTGCTTTCTTACGCAGAGGCGTCCAAGTCGTTGCTCATCTGGATGGTGACTCTGCTGATTGCGGGATCGCTGATCACTGTCGCGCAACCGATGCTGTCTCGTCACATCGTCGATAACGGCATCCAGGTAGGCAATCGCGACGTGGTTGTCATCGGAGCCCTGCTGATTGCTCTTGCCGCGGTTATCGATGCTGCGATTGGTGTCGTGACGAGATATGTTTCATCGCGCATTGGCGAGAATCTCATTCTGGATATGCGAACTCAAGTTTTTAGGCATGTGCAGAATCAGTCGTTAGCATTCTTCACCAGAACTCAAACTGGTTCGCTTGTATCGCGTATCAATTCCGATGTGATTGGTGCCCAGCGAGCGTTTACATCGACCATGTCAGGCGTCCTGGGCAACCTCATTCGAGTGGTCCTCGTGATCGGCACGATGCTTTCTCTTTCGTGGAAGCTGACGCTTGGCATTTTGATTCTGGTGCCGCTGTTTCTTCTGCCGGCACGTTGGATGGGTCGTCGACTCCAAGAACTAACTCATGAGCAGATGAAGCTGAATGCTGAAATGCAGACCACTATGACCGAACGTTTCAACGTAAGTGGTGCCCTCTTGGTGAAGCTTTTCGGAAGCGTCGAGGGGGAGACGAAAGAATTTCATGACAAGGCTGCGCGGGTTCGCGACACAGGTATCAAAATTGCAGTCAGCAATAACTTCCTATTCACGAGCCTGATTTTGATTGCTTCGTTGGCCACTTCGCTCGTCTACGGCTTCGGTGGTCTTGCCACCATTGCAGGGACAGTTTCCATCGGCACGCTTTTGGCACTTATTGGACTCTTGGCCCAGGTTTATGGCCCTCTGACCGCACTGAGCAACGTTCGCGTTGAAGTCATGACAGCCTTGGTGTCGTTCCATCGCGTGTTTGAGGTTCTTGATCTCGAGCCGATGGTTCAGGATCGACCAGATGCGCTTGAAGTGCCAGACGGTGCTCTGTCGGTTGACTTTGATCATGTGACGTTCAAGTACCCGACAGCCGACGAAGTTAGCCTTGCGTCTCTCGAAGGTGTTCTCCGTAGCGAGACCGTGGCGGGAGACGAAGCCACGCTAAAGGACATCTCGTTCTCAGTACCAGCAGGACACGTGGTTGCACTTGTTGGACCGTCTGGCGCTGGCAAGACGACGATTACATCGCTTTTACCTCGCTTCTATGACGTTACCGATGGCGCTATTCGGATCGGCGGCATCGATGTGCGCGACTTGAAACAAGAGGAAATCCGTCACGCTGTCGGCATCGTGACTCAAGATTCACATCTCTTTCACGACACCATCCGCGCCAACCTGCTGTTTGCTAAGCCGGACGCCACCGATGCGGAGATGGTCGCAGCGATTCAGGATGCAGCCCTGGGGGATTTGTTGGCTGCTCTTCCTGATGGCCTCGACACCGTCGTAGGCGACCGTGGTCACCGCCTTTCAGGTGGTGAAAAGCAGCGCATGGCGATCGCCCGCGTGCTTCTGAAGAGTCCGCGCGTCATCATTTTGGACGAGGCAACGTCTCACCTGGATTCTGAGTCCGAAGCGCAGATTCAAGCTGCCTTTGGGCGGGCGCTTCAGGGGCGTACTGCAGTGGTCATCGCTCATCGGCTTTCAACCGTGCGCAACGCCGACCAAATTATCGTGGTGGATGCAGGCAAAGTGGTTGATCGCGGAACTCATGACGAGCTGCTTCAGCGCGGCGGTCTTTACGCCGAGCTGTATCGGATTCAGTTCGCTGTCTGATTCTGTGTTGCATTAGACCGAAGCTCACGGCGCAGATTTCGCAGCACAGTGATGTATACGGAAATGCTCGCGATGCCAATGAGGATCCACTGACCGACGTAACCCAGGTGCGGACCGGCCTGAATCTCGGGCAGTGGGATCGGTGTTGGGCCATTGGCCATCTCTGGCGACTGTTGTTCAACCACCAATGGATAGTCAGTGGAGCTCGCGACGAGGGACATGGAGTTGGTCTGGCCTGCGGGCAAGTCCGAAGGGTCGGCAACCAGTTCGCCTGACATGGCGTGGATGCGGCCGGTGATGCTGAGCAGACCAGTAGGTGGTGTTAGTAGGGCGGTGCTGGCAGGAAGTTGCCCATTACCTGCGACCCAGCCCCGGTTGACCAGGATTCTCGATCCATCCTCAATCGTGAAAGGCGTGAGGACTGCAAAGCCAGGTTCGCCATCAAGGGTCTGTTTGCGCAAGAGCTTTTGAGCCTGAGCATCAAAGGTGCCTGTGAGATTGATCTGGCGGTACTCAATCGACGGATCCCAGACTTTGCGGTTTACCTGAGCCAGCTCGATAACGGTTGCCGAGTTTGATTCAATCAGCGCGTTCATGGTCTCGCGCTCTAGATGCCGGCTCCACTGCCAGCGGGCAGCAATTATCGAGATAGGGAGCATCACGACTAAGGCAAGTGTCAAGGCCACAAGTCGGTTGCGGATTTCCCTGGTCACGGTCGAAGGGTACGCGCGGTCGCATGATTGGTTCATTGCGCCTAGCCTCTGAGGGTGCGCCGTAAACCAGTTGAGCCCGAGGTCTATTCGATTAGTGGCGCCCGAACCAGTTTGAGCGACGACCAGCGCAGCCGGCAACGCAAATACATGATTTCGATGACTCTGCGCGTCATCTGCTTCGGGGCGGCCATCTTCACCGACGGTCCGCTGAGGTGGGTGATGCTCGGCGGCTCGATCGTTCTTCCATGGATGGCTGTAGTCATTGCGAATGCAGGACGCGAAAGCGGGCGAAAATCCTCGCAGACGGCCACTTATCAGGCTGGCCGCGAACTTCACTAGACGAGTCGGAGCCCTGTCTACTTAAGGGTAGCCACTACGGTCTGCCTCTCGAGGAGCGTGAAATGTCGAGAGTCGTTGTAGTCACTGGTGGCAACCGAGGTATCGGTCTAGCTATCTCTGAGGCGTTCGTCGCCCAGGGTGACACCGTGGCCGTATTGAGCCGCTCGGGCGCCGCTCCTGAGGGAACGCACGGTTTCGTTTGCGACGTTTCGTCGACGGAGAGCGTTGAAGCAGCATTTGAGGCAGTCGAGGCACAACTCGGTCCAGTCGAGGTAGCTGTCGCCAATGCTGGCCTCACCAAGGACACCTTGCTCATGCGTATGAGCGATGACGACATCGATCAAGTCCTCAACACAAACTTGTTTGGCGCCATCCGTATCGCGCGTCGCGCATCGAAGACCATGATGAAACAGCGTCGAGGACGCATCGTGTTCATTGGTAGCGTCGTTGGCCTGCTGGGCAACCCTGGACAAGTCAACTACTCCGCGTCGAAGGCCGGCCTTGTCGGTGTGGCGCGCAGTATCGCTCGCGAACTCGGCAGTCGCGGGGTCACCGCAAACGTTATTGCTCCCGGTTTCATCGAGACGGACATGACGGCGGTCTTGAGCGACGAGCAGAAGGCAAAGATCATCGCCAACGTTCCACTTGGCCGTTACGGACAGGTCAATGAGGTGGCCGGTGTGGTCACTTTCTTGGCGTCAGAAGCTGGCGCGTACATCTCAGGTGCAGTCATACCTGTTGATGGCGGTATGGGTATGGGTCACTAGGAGTACAAATGGGAATTCTTGAAGGTAAGCGCATCCTCGTTACGGGTGTGCTGACGGAACAGTCAATCGCGTACCACGTCGCCCGCCTGGCCCAAGAGCAAGGCGCAACGATCATCCTTACAGGTTTCGGACGCGGCCTCTCGATTACGAAGCGCGTAGCAGCCAAGCTCGGCGAGCACATCCCAGTTATTGAGCTTGATGTGACTAACCAAGAGCACCTCGATGCACTTGCTGACAACGTTCGCGCGCACGTCGATGGTCTTGATGGCGTGCTTCACTCAATCGGCTTCGCTCCTCAGAGCGCACTCGGCGGGAACTTCCTAAACACCACTTGGGAAGATGTCTCGGTAGCGGTTCATGTGTCAGCTTTCTCGCTCAAGGCACTCGCTGTAGCTGCCGAACCATTGCTGACTCCTGGTTCATCGATTGTCGGCCTGGACTTCGATGCGACTGTTGCATGGCCGAAGTACGACTGGATGGGCGTTGCCAAGGCAGCTTTCGAATCCACCAACCGCTACCTCGCTGTGTTCCTCGGAGAAAAGGGCATCCGCTGCAACCTTGTGGCTGCTGGTCCAATTTCGACCATGGCAGCCAAGAGCATCCCAGCGTTTGAGGTTTTCGAAGGTCTCTGGGGCAAGCGTGCACCGCTCGGATGGGATCTGTCCGATCCAATTCCAGCCGCAAAGACCTGTGTCGGTCTCATGAGCGACTGGTTCCCATCAACAACTGGCGAAATCGTGCACTGTGATGGCGGCTTGTTCGCCACCGGTGGCTGATGCACCGTCTGGTTCTGATGCGGCACGCCAAGAGTGATTGGCCTGCCGGGTTCGATGACATCGATCGCCCGCTGAGTAAGCGCGGAATTGCCGATGCTGGAGTGGCTGGCGAGTACCTCGGTACACAGGATTGGCAGATTGGCTTTGCGCTTGTCTCAGTCGCACAGAGGACACGGGAGACTTTTGCGAATGTCTCGAGCACGCTCGGATACGACGTGCGCCACTCTTTTGAGAATTCAATCTACGACGCGAGTCCTGGTGAGATTCTGAGTCTTGTGCGCGCACAAGTCGCGGAAACTGTTCTGGTCATCGGACACGCACCAGGCATTCCGCGCTTAGCTCTCGGTCTGGCGATGGGGGAATTGCCGAACGAACTGTTACGCGGCAAGGGCTACCCAACTGCTGCGATTAGTGTGCTCGAGTCTGATCAACCTTGGTCCGCGTGGGAACCTGAGTGCGCGCGCTTTGTGGACTATCACGTCCCGCGTGCAGATCCGCTCAGCGACGATAGTGACTAATCCACGGTCGGGTAGTTGTGGTCGATGCCGGACTGCGCATCGAATTCTTCAACCTCTTCGCGACTGATTCCCAGCAGGTACAGCACGGTGTCCAAGTAGGGGACATTTACAGCCGCATCCGCTGCGCTGCGCACCACTGGCTTTGCGTTAAACGCAATACCAAGTCCTGCCACAGCGAGCATGTCCAGATCGTTTGCGCCGTCACCGACAGCGACAGTGCGGCTCAGAGGAATATCGTGTTCTTGTGCCAGTTCGACAAGGGCTTTAGCTTTGCCTGCCCGATCCACAATGTCACCAAGAATCTTGCCGGTGAGAACTCCATCAATAACCTCAAGCTCATTGGCCCGTGTGTGATCGACGCCGAGACTTTCACCGAGCGGCTTAACTACCTGAGTGAAACCACCCGACACCAATGCGACGTGGTAGCCGAGGGAGGTGAGTACGCGGCACAGAGTGCGTGCACCTGGAGTGAGGCGAAGCTCTTGGTACACCTCTGCGAATACAGATTCGGAAAGGCCAGCTAGAAGGGCAACGCGCTCTCTCAGGGACGACTCAAAATCCAATTCGCCGGCCATCGCACGCGACGTAATTTCACGCACCCGATCCTCAACGCCGGCATGACGCGCAAGCAATTCGACCACTTCGTCCTGAATGACGGTCGAGTCAACATCCATGACGACTAGTTGGCGACCTCGTCGATTGATGCCGCCTTGTTGGACTGCGACGTCCATGCCTGAGG
>JBDLPZ010000140.1:0-7449 GCA_039800825.1 Actinomycetota bacterium | reverse complement strand
CCTTGCGCACCATCGCATCCGAGCGCAGCTGGCCAGTCCTCACATTTGAGAAGCCAGTCGCGCTGCGTCGTCCCATCATCGATCATCCAGAGCAGCGCAAGCAGGCAGTAGTCGCTGTCAGCGTGCTCGCGCTCATCATGACGTGGTTCTTGCGTAGTCGCTCCAAGAAAAAGCAGCAGCTGTCATGACGAAGTTGCGCTGCCTTGCTCTCGACGTCGACGCACCTGCGTTGGCCGAAGTCGCATACCTACTCGACACCGACCATCGCGTCGCCACCGTGCAGTCCACCGGCAGCATCGCCGACGCCGCTGACATCGTGCGGCGCGAATCCATCGACGCAGTGTTCGTCTGCCTCGTCCACCACACTGTCGAACAGGCCAACCGCCTCGTTGCTTCCGCTCAGACGCGACCCAAGTTCGTCGCTCTCGCACACGACTCTGCTCACGCACTCTCCGCTTTTGAGATGGGCGCCGTCGACTACATCATCAAGCCACTGACTCGCTCGCACCTCGACCGCGCTCTCGAGCGACTCATCGACGCAGGTCCAGCGACACCGGCTGCCGAGCGGCTCACCGCCGACCAGGGCGGCGCGACCCATTTCATCGATCGCCGCGACATCCTGTGGGTACAGGCCTGCGGCGATTACACGACGATCGTCACGAACCACGGAGAGTTCACCTGCCGCATGTCGATGACCAGCCTTAGTGAGCGGCTCCAGCCCCACGGCTTCTACCGCGTGCACCGAGCCTGGCTCGTGCCGCTCAACCGTATCGAGTCCTTCTCCCAGCAGGGCACCTGCGCCTCGATCAGCATCTCTGGGGAGCAGATTCCGGTGGCCCGCCGCAGCTTGCGCGACTTAAAGGCCCATCTGACCTAGGAATCGCTGCAACCGCGTCATAAGGTAAGCGTCCCCCAGCATGGACAAGGACGTCACATGAGCGACGAAGCTCTTTCAAACCTTTCGTACGAAAACCGCACCTTCGCACCCTCGGCCGAATTCGCAGCTAACGCGAACGTCAACGCCGACGCATACGAAGCTGCAAAACAAGATCGACTCGGCTTCTGGGCCGAGCAAGCCGCGCGTCTCGACTGGGCGAAACCGTGGGATCAGGTGCTGGACTGGTCCGACGCTCCTTTCGCTAAGTGGTTCGTCGGCGGCGAACTCAACGTCGCTTACAACTGCGTCGACCGCCACGTCAACAACGGCCTCGGTGATCGCGTCGCGATTCACTTTGAAGCCGAAGATGGCAGCAGCCTCGCCATTACATATGCAGACCTGCTCGCGCGCGTGAGCAAGGCCTCCAACGCCTTGACCGAGCTGGGAGTCGGCAAGGGCGATCGCGTGGCTATTTACATGCCGCTGATTCCTGAAGCTGTCACCGCGATGCTCGCGTGTGCTCGTGTCGGCGCAATCCACTCCGTCGTTTTCGGCGGCTTCTCCGCCGAGGCACTCCGCTCTCGCATCGAAGACGCGTCGGCCAAACTCGTCATCACGTCAGATGGGCAGTTCCGTCGCGGCAGCGCATCACCACTCAAGCCCGCCGTCGACGAAGCGGTCGAGCAGACCCCGACCGTCGAGAAGGTCCTCGTCGTAAAGCGCACCGGTGGTGACGTCACCTGGAACGCAGACCGCGACATCTGGTGGCATGACCTCGTCGATCGCCAGTCTGCCGAGCACACTCCTGACTCATTCGACTCTGAGCAGCCTCTCTTCATTCTCTACACCTCTGGCACCACCGGAAAACCAAAAGGCATCCTGCATACGACCGGCGGTTACCTCACGCAGGCGGCGTACACGCATCACGCAGTTTTCGATCTGAAGCCATACACCGACGTGTACTGGTGCACCGCCGACATCGGCTGGGTCACAGGTCACTCATACGTCGTCTACGGCCCTCTCGCCAATGGCGCGACGCAGGTTATTTATGAAGGCACACCAGACACTCCGCACCGCGGTCGCTGGTGGGAAATCATCCAGAAGCACAAGGTCACGATTCTCTACACCGCACCGACTGCGATTCGTACATTCATGAAATGGGGCGACGAACTCCCACAGAGCTACGACCTCACGTCATTGCGCGTGCTCGGCTCCGTGGGCGAACCCATCAATCCTGAAGCATGGATGTGGTACCGCGAAGTCATCGGAGGCAATCGTTGCCCCATCGTCGATACGTGGTGGCAGACCGAAACCGGCGCGATGATGATCTCGCCACTTCCTGGCGTGACTCACACCAAGCCAGGTTCGGCAATGCGTCCGCTTCCTGGCATCGGTGCCGAAATCATCGATGACGAAATGAACATCATGGGCAATGGCCATGGCGGTTACCTAGTTCTTACTGAGCCATGGCCCTCAATGCTTCGCGGCATCTGGGGCGACAACGAGCGCTACCGCGATACGTACTGGTCGCGCTTCGACGGTTACTACTTCGCCGGCGACGGCGCTAAGTGGGACGAGGACGGCGCTATCTGGCTGCTCGGCCGCGTCGATGACGTGATGAACGTTTCGGGTCACCGTATCTCGACCACCGAAGTCGAATCCGCACTCGTGTCGCACTCTGCAGTCGCTGAGGCTGCAGTCGTCGGCGCCAACGACGAGACGACCGGCCAAGGCATCGTCGCCTTCGTCATCCTTCGTGGTGGAATCGAAGACGGCCCAGACATGGTCAAGAACCTGCGCGATCACGTCGCCAAGGAAATCGGACCTATCGCCAAGCCTCGTCAGATCATGGTTGTGCCCGAGCTGCCCAAGACGCGCTCAGGCAAGATCATGCGTCGCCTCCTGCGTGACGTCGCCGAAAACCGCTCGCTCGGTGACGCGACCACCCTCGCAGATCCGACAGTGATGAACCTCATCAGCGAAGGCCTGAATTCTGGAAAGTCTGAGGACTAGCCACGGCTTGTACCCTTAGACCATAAGGAGGCGGCTATGTCTGCAGAACCTGAGGTCAACACCAAGCGATTTGGCGAACTCGTTACCGAGGCCATCGCAGACGTGCAGACGCTTATCCGTCAGTCCATCGACCTTGCTGTCGCTGAACTCAAGGAGTCTGGCAAGCGCGCCCTGTTCGCCTCGATTTACGTCGTGGCTGCACTCGGTCTGTTGAGCATCGCTGGTCTGTTGTTGATCATCTCGGTCGCATTCGGTTTCGTCGCGCTCGGCGTCCCAGCCTGGCTTGCGTTCATTCTCGACGCACTGATCTTCATCATCGCCGCTGGCGTCTTGCTACTGCTCGCAAAGAAGAACGGCGAGAAGATCAAGGCTCCGACTGCTGCCGCAGACGCCGCCGAGAAGTCGATCAACCAAGTCACTGAGACTCTCGCTCGCTACAACCAATCTGCCGAATGACCCGTATCCCGCCCACCGATGTGGTGATTCGGGCTGCTGGTCCCTGGGAACACCGCGACATCGCTGCTAACACCGCGCGCTTCCACGTTGTCGAAGCTGGCAACGGTCCGCTCGTGATTTTGTTGCACGGCTTTCCGACCTTTTGGTGGACCTGGCGTCAGCAGATTCCAGAGTTCGCTGATGCCGGCTATCGCGTCGTCGCGATGGATCTGCGCGGTTACGGCGGCAGCGACCACACACCTCATGGCTACGACCCCATGACTCTCGCGGCAGACGTCGTCGGTCTCATCAAAGCTCTCGGCGAGTCGCAGGCTGTCATCGTCGGTCAGGGTTGGGGTGGCCTACTCGCATGGGCTGTCGCGGCGATGCATCCGGAGATGGTCGCTGGCATCGTGCCAGTTTCGATGCCGCATCCGACGAAGCTTCGTCGCTCGATTCTTAAAGACGCAGTTCAACGTCGTGCGTTCTCCTACGTCTATGCGTTCCAGCTTCCGTTTTATCCCGAGGCCAAACTCGCACGCAACGACGCCGAGCAAATCGGCGAAATTCTTAAAGAGTGGTCTGGCTCTGACTGGCCGTCAGAAGAAACTGCTGCTGTGTTTCGTTCAGCCATGTTGGGCCACGCGAGCATCCACTGCGCTCTCGAATATCACCGCTGGGCTTTGCGTTCTGTCTTGCGCAGCGATGGCCGCCGATTTAACAAACTCATGCAACAAGCAATCCACTGCCCGGTCTTGCAGATTCATGGCGAAAACGACGGCAGCATCTCGTATCGCAGCGCCGAGCAGTCCGAAGAACATGTGTGGGGCGAATACTCAATGCGCATCATGCAAAACGTCGGACACTTTCCACACGAAGAAAACCCCGAGGTTTTCACCCGCTTGGTGTTGGACTGGTTGAAAACCGTCCCCGGCTACGAACGCGAGATCGAAGAATCCTGAAGAGGGTCGTGCTGTGCGAGCTCGATGATGTTCGTCGCATCCCAAGGCACTGAAAAGTCGAAAGCTTCAAGCAAGTTGTCGAGCAAGCCGCCCGTGAAGCCCCAGATTGTTAAGTCATCGATTAAGAACGCTGGCCCGACATATCCCGATGAGTGTCGGACACTCACACGATTGTCGGGATTGGTCAGATCCGCAATCGAGATCCGTACAACGCGGTGAACTTCTGCGGCATCGATCGGCTGCACTTCGTGTGGCTCACGCCACCACGCGACGACCGGCGTCACTGCAAATCCAGAGACCGGCACCCATAACCGCGGCAGTGTGCCGACGATGTCGACGCTCGCACGATCAAGGCCGATTTCCTCTTCAGCTTCGCGTAGCGCCGCAGCGATGGGATCGGAGTCGGTCGCGTCGATAGCGCCGCCCGGGAATGCGCATTGACCTGGATGCTGAGCGAGCGTGCGGCTTCGCTGCGTAATGATGAGATCAGGAATGCCCTGAGTTTCACCAAACAGAATCAAGACGGCACTTTCACGACCATCAAAATCGGCAGGCGGAACAAATCGCGAAATGTCACTCGCAGTCAGTCGCGGCAAGACCGCCGCGATTGACTCAATCCACTCGGGCCAGTCGGGCCGACTCACAACTGCACACCGAGGTGCTCCGTGACGAGCGCCTTGAGATCGTCGATGGATTCGACCTCGCCGATGTGGCGGTAGACAACGTGTCCAGACTCGTCGATGAACAGTGTCGTCGGCGGTGCCTGAATATTGAAGTCAGCGCGATGAATTCCATCAGGATCTTCAAGCGATGGAACCGTCACTCCCCAATTGAGGCTGCCGGCGATCGCTTGTTCTTCAGTATCCATCAGCGCGAGACCGAGCACCGCGACTTTGTCGCCGTAAAGATCAGCGAACTGCTGAACGCGTGGCATCTCGCGCGCACATGGCATGCACCACGAAGCCCACACCGGCATGATCATCGGACCTTTAAGAGCAGCTACTTGAAGTTGATCTTTGCCTTGCAAACATTCCATGACGATGTTTGGCAACGCGTTTTCGCCAGATGCGGTCGAACTCCACAACATGTAGCGCTCACATGTTTCCATCTGCAGCGTCGAGCTCGCAGAAGGCTGAGCCTCGGGCGACGAACATGCGGTCACGACAAACAGCACTATGGCTGCCATCAGTACGCGCTTCATAGTCGACCTTCTGTTCTGACGAGCTTGGCGGCTTCGACGGGATCTGTCGGTCCTTCGACGCCGAACGAAGGGCAGTATTTCGCCATCGGACAAGCACCGCAAGCCGGCTTGCGCGCATGGCAGATTCGCCGACCATGCCAGATGAGCATGTGCGAGAGAAGCGTCCAGTCTTTGGACTTGAAGATCTCGTTCATCTCGAGTTCGAGCTTCACGGGGTCGGTTTGGACTGTCCATCCGAAGCGGCGTGCGAGTCGCCCGAAGTGCGTGTCGACGGTGATGCCCGGCACGCCGAAAGCGTTGCCGAGGACGACGTTGGCCGTCTTGCGGCCGACGCCAGGGAGTGTGACGAGATCTTCGAGATTGTCAGGAATCTCCCCGCCGAAATCTGCGCACACTTTCTGAGCCATGCCGAGAATTGAGTTTGCTTTGTTTCTGAAGAATCCAGTCGACGCGATCATCGATTCGAGTTCAGCGCGATTGGCAGCCGCATAGGCCTGAGCGGTCGGATACTTCTTGAACAGTGCAGGAGTGACCGCATTGACGCGGCGGTCAGTGCATTGCGCCGAGAGAATCGTGGCGACAGTCAGCTCGAGCGGATTCTTGAAGTCGAGCTCACAATGCGCATCGGGGTAGCGCTTCTTCAGGATGCGCAAAATGGCAGCGGCGTTAGAGGTATCAACCTTCGGCTTGCGTGCCATGTTTTCCCCTCAGCAGTCGAGGCGAGTGCTACTTCGCGCGGCGCTGCAGACGTTCGACGTCGAGAATCGTGACCGAGCGCTGTTCGACGCGCAGCCACGCACGGCTGACGAATTCCGCGAGTGCCTTGTTGACGGTCTCACGCGATGCACCGACGAGCTGAGCGAGTTCCTCTTGAGTCATGTCGTGCTCGACGTACAACTCTTCGTCACGAACCACGCCGAACTTGTCGGAGAGTTCGAGGAGAGCCTTCGCAACGCGGCCGGGCACATCGGAGAACACCAAGTCGGCCATCGCATCTTCAGTGCGACGCAAGCGCTGCGCCAAAGCTTGAAGCAACTTCTCGGCGACCTCAGGGCGACCGGTCAGCCACGGACGCAGCGAGTCGCGGCCGAGACCGAGCACGATGGCATCGGTGAGTGCAGTCGCTGTCGCGGTGCGACGACCTGGGTCGAACAAGCTGAGCTCACCGAACATTTCGCCGGGTCCGAGCACCGCGAGCAAAGTCTCACGACCATCGCTCGCGCTGTGACCAAGAGTTACCTTGCCTTCGACAATGACGTAAAGACGATCACCTGGCTCCCCTTCAACGAAGATGACCTGACCTTTGCGTGCACGCACCTCGGTCATCGAAGCGCGCAGTGCTGCGGCGGCTTCAACATCGAGAGCAGCAAAGAGAGGCGCTCTGTTAATTGGGTTATCCACTGGGGTGACCTCCTCGTCGGTTCGTATTCTGTCGCATCACGCCGAAGCGTGCCGACTAGGGGCGAACTTCGACGATGATCTCGATCTCAACAGGTGCACCGATAGGCAGTGCAGACATGCCGACTGATGAACGCGCATGCTTGCCAGCGTCACCGAAGACAGCAGCGAACAATTCACTAGCGCCATTAACGATTGCTGAATGGTTGGTGAAGTCTGGGCGGCAGGCGATGAAGCCAGTCACTTTGACGATGCGAACGACTTTGTCGAGATCGCCGATGACACTCTTGACTGCCGCGAGTGCGTTGAGGCCGGAGCGCTCTGCACACTTCTTCGCAGTCTCGACATCGATGTCGCCTTCGCCGTTACCGACGATGCCTTCAGCGAGAAGCTTGCCGTCGACGGTAGGGAGCTGACCTGACGTGAACACGAGCGTGCCGGACTGAGTCGCAGGAACGTAAGCCGCAATCGGCGCTGGAACTTCAGGCAGGGTGTGGCCGAGTTCGGCGAGTCGGGCTTCGATAACGCTCATGATGGCTCCTTCTAACTTTTGTCTAAGCCTA
>JBDLPZ010000139.1:0-4419 GCA_039800825.1 Actinomycetota bacterium | reverse complement strand
TCGTCGGTGGAGACGACGGAGCAGATTCGGGTACAGGTGGCTATGCCCGTGGCCGACGAAATGGCGGCGGTCGCGCTTGGAGAGATGGTCGCAAACGAATTGATCGAAGATGGTGCCTATGAACTCATCGGAGAGACCCGCGGATGAGGCCCATCTTGTTGCCGCGACCTGCGGGCCGAGATGAAGATGCGCAGCGACTGAGTGCACTCGGTTTTGAAGTTGTCGCCGATCCGTACATCGAAGTTCATTACCTAGACAGCGCCGATGCACTTGGCTCACTGAAGTCTGCGCTAGAGGCGGGGGCTGCGTTAGTTCTGACCTCGAGTCGCGGTCTGACCTCTATTCAGTCGGTTCTTGACTGCACAGATCCCTCAGACCTGACTGCATTCGCAGTAGGTCCCACCACCGCGGCCGCGTGCATCGAGGCCGGCTTTGGCTCGGTCTTCAGCCCGCTCACTCAGTTCGATGTGGACGGCTTAGTCGAACTCATGTCCCTTCATCGGCCTGCCGCTGTTGCTCTGCCGCGCAGCGGCGCAGCCACGTCAGAGTTAGTAGCCAGACTCAGCGCCCTCGGCATAGGTGTCACTGCGGCAGTGACGTATGACACCCGAGCTGTTTCAGTGTCACCAGAGAGTTTGCCGAGACTGCGGGCAGGGGAGTTCGCAGCCGTGGTCGTCCGCTCGGGTTCGGCCGCGCGAGCTCTAGCTCAGTTCGTACCGGTCTGGCCAACAGACACCCGCATTGTGGCTTCCGGCCCAGCCACCGCGAGAGTTATTGAGGAGTGCGGGATGCCTGTTGCGATTACCTCGCAAGACTCGACCTCAGAGCGCGTAGTGGCCGCCGTCGCGGCGATACTTGGCTAGGAGGTATCAATGAACCAGCGACCACGCAGACTGCGCCAATCGGAGACGATGCGCGCACTCGTGCGCGAACATCACGTTCGCGCTGATCAATTGATTCTTCCAATGTTTGTGCGAGACATCGATGCGCCTGTCGCAATCAGCTCCATGCCAGGCGTCGTCCAGCATTCGATGAAATCTCTGGTTACGGCAGCGCTCGAGGCTCAAGCGGCTGGAATCGCTGGCGTGATGTTGTTTGGTGTACCCGATGACAAGGATGCGTGCGGCACCGAAGCGCTGAGCGCGGATGGAATTCTGTCTCGCGGAATTGCCGCGGTGCGGGCTGCGGTTGGCCCTGACTTCATCGTTGTCGCTGATGTCTGTCTGGATGAGTTCACCGATCATGGTCACTGTGGCGTCCTCGACGCGCAAGGCCGCGTCGACAATGACGCAACCAACGAGTTGTATGCGCAGATGTCTGTCGCAGTCGCGGCTGCGGGTGCAAACATGGTCGGCCTGAGCGGCATGATGGATGGCCAGGTTGGTGTCGTTCGCTCAACGCTCGATGCCTCAGGTCGCACTGACGTGGTGATTCTTGCTTACGCCGCCAAGTATGCGTCCGCCTTTTATGGCCCATTCCGCGATGCGGTGCAGAGCTCGCTCACGGGCGATCGCAAGACCTACCAACAAGATCCTGCTAACCGTCGCGAATCTGTCCGCGAGGTGCGTCTTGATATTGAGCAAGGTGCAGACATCGTCATGATCAAGCCTGCGCTGTCGTATCTCGACGTTATTGCCGACACTCGAGCCGCCGTAGAAGTACCAGTCGCTGCCTATGTTGTATCTGGGGAGTTGGCGATGATTGAAGCGGCAGCTGCGGCCGGCGCCATCGATCGGCAGCGAGCGATTCTTGAAGTGCTGACTTCAGTGCGTCGTGCGGGTGCAGACATCATCTGCACCTACTGGGCTGTCGAAGTTGCTGGCTGGCTGAAGTCGTGAGCCTCGATAAGTCTTCTGAATGGCATGCCCGCGCTGAGCTGGTGATCCCAGGTGGCGTGAGCTCGCCTGTACGTGCGTTTCGCTCAGTCGGTGGAACGCCTCGCTATTTCACCTCAGGTAAAGGCGCTTACGTCACAGACGTGGATGGCAATGAATACGTTGACTTTGTGCTGTCATGGGGACCAATGATTCTTGGTCACGCTGACGAGCGCGTGGTCGATGCAGTCCAGCAGGTTGTGCGTGAGTCGTCTTCGTTCGGTGCGCCTACTGCTGCCGAAGTTCTGCTCGCTGAAGAAATAGTTGGACGGTATCCGCCAGCCGAAATGGTGCGGTTTGTTTCATCGGGTACCGAAGCTGTGATGACTGCCGTCCGACTCGCACGCGCTGCTACGTCACGCAATGTCATTGTGAAATTTGCAGGTAACTACCACGGACATAGCGATGCCTTGCTCGTCGCTGCCGGCTCAGGTGTCGCAACGCTCGGCTTACCAAACTCTCCTGGCGTCACCCCTGGTCAAGCACAGGACACCGTCGTGTTGGAGTACAACGATCGCCATGCACTTGTTGAGCTTTTCGCATCACGTGGCGATGAGATCGCAGCAGTAATCGTTGAGGCAGTTCCTGCCAATATGGGCGTGGTCCCACCGCTGGAAGACTTCAATGGACTGATTCGTTCGCTGACGCAGCAGCACGGTTCATTGATGATTCTCGACGAAGTGATGACAGGTTTTCGCTTGTCGCGCGCTGGTTGGTACGGGTTAGCTCAGCCAGCGTGGTCGCCAGACATTGTGACGTTTGGCAAAGTCATCGGTGGCGGCTATCCGTTGGCCGCGCTCGGTGGCAGGCGCGAGATCATGTCGCTGTTGGCGCCTCTAGGAAGCGTGTACCAAGCCGGAACGTTGAGCGGCAATCCGGTCGCAGCAACTGCTGGTCTTGCGACTCTGCGAGCGTGCACTGACGAGCTCTATGCACATCTCGATCGCACTGCAGAAATCGTGGCGCGTGAGATCGATGGCGCACTCACGACTGCGGGCGTCCCACACCAGACGCAGTCGGCGGGCAATCTTTTCTCGTTCTTCTTCGCGGATGGAGAGGTCAACTCTTTTGCAGATGCGCAGCGGCAGGACGCGGCCGCTTTCGCTCGCTTCTTCCACAGTCTGCTCGACCAAGGTATCTCAGTGCCGCCGAGTGCCTACGAGGCGTGGTTTGTCTCGGGGGCTCACGATCAAGGTGCACTAGAGCGGCTCGTTGCGGCTTTGCCGGCTGCTGCTACAGCCGCCAGAGCCACCGAGAATTAGGGCCAATCAAGGCAGTCGGTTAATCGTTTGACAACGGTTTGATAACAGCGGGGTTAATCGATTGACACAAAATCGTCGTCTGGTCTTAAATTCCGCCAATTCGACCGTTAAACGATTTAAACAATCGATTAACCCGCCTGAGGAGGTGAAACATGGCTAGAGCCACGCTCAAGGAAGTCAGCGAACTCGCAGAGGTCTCTGTAGCGACCGCTTCACTGGTGCTTTCGGGCAAGTCTGGCAACCGTTTCACCGAAGAGACCGCCACTCGCGTTCGCGAAGCCGCTGATCAGTTGGGCTACAGAGCCAATCGTTTGGCTCGCAGCCTGCGCAGCCAGCAGACCCGCGTGCTGGGGCTGTTGAGTGTTGAGGTTCTGACTACTCCGTACGCCGGTGACATGATCCGTGGTGCGCAGCTGGCTGCTCGCGCTCGAGACTATGACCTCCTGATTGTCGAGATTAATGGCACGCCAGAGGCTTTTGCCGAAGGCTTTGAACTTCTTGCTGATCATCAGGCTGATGGCGTCTTGGTCGCGTCGTTCTTCCATCAAGAACTGTTGATTCCCAAGACTCGTCCACGCCACATGGTGCTCGCCGACGCATACGCGGCTGACCACTCTGTCGATGCATTTGTTCCGAACGAGTATGACTCGATCACTCAAGTTTTGAATCTCATCGGCGAAGCTGGCCATAAGCATGTTGGCTACATCGGAGACTGCAATGACTATCCAGCTGTCCGCGGCCGCGAGGCCGCGCTGCGTGATGCCGCGCTGCGGTTTGGCTGGACAAATATTGAGGACAACATCGCACGTTCTGAAGACACAAATTCATCAGATGGCTACAACTCCGCGATAGCGCTGCTGACAAAGAACCCAGCACTCACGGCTTTGGTTGCTTACAACGACCGCTTAGCAATGGGAGCGTTTCGCGCAGCAGCCGAATTAGGTCTGGCAATTCCTGAAGACCTTTCGATTGTCGGCTTTGACGATCAACGATTGATTTCCGAGGCCTTACGCCCCGGATTAACCACAGTGGCCCTGCCTCACCTGGAAATGGGCAGGTTGGCTGTGGAGAAACTCATCCAACTCGTTGAGAGTGAAGATGAGAACCCACCTGCAGAAGTCGCCATCATCGGTGACTTGGTTGAACGAGGGTCGGTGGCACCTCCGAGTGCTCATCGCACTTCGCTCAATCTCGGACAGTCATAACTGGCGACCGCTGCGTTCCCACCACCTATAGATAGAGGAAACACAATGAGGAGAGCACACTCCTTCTTGGCGCTCGCC
>JBDLPZ010000138.1:0-7838 GCA_039800825.1 Actinomycetota bacterium | reverse complement strand
GATCTACGCCTTGTCCACAGACAGCACATTGGGTGACGCTTTTGCCGTGCAATCTCAATTTGTCGTGGTGGGCGGCGATGCCGAAGGATCTCCTGGAACGGAAGCAGGGGTCTCTGTTCCTTTTCCGATTTTCGGAAATCGCACCAATTTTGCGTGGCGCGAAGAAATTCCCAATCCTTGGACGCTGAGAACATGGGCGGATTTCTATCGGCTTCTCGATTACCAAGCTGAAGTTGCCCCCGGTCTCTTTAGGCTTCGAACGAGCGGTGCAGGATTTGCTTACGTGCTCGTAAGGGGATCCGTAGCGACCATTTCCCCAAACCCGAACTGATTCTGAGCCTAACCTGATTGAGCGTCGCAACAGCTTCGTATGGTCGCTTCCTCAACAAGTCGAAAACAGCTAGCCGCGAACAAGCGTCAAGCACATGCCAGCTGGATACGAAGCAGTCTCGCCACCCTTAAGCACGTGCACTTTGCCATGGCCGTGCACCTGCCAGTCGTTGTTCTCAAGCGAAACCAGCGCTGTGTTCTCGTCGATTCCAAGGATGAAAGCACCACCATCGTTAGCTAGTAGTGCATGCATCCAGGCGTCAGAAACGAATCTGAAGTACTTGTCGTAGTGCGGTAATACTTCGATGTCGGGAACGATTGAAAGTCCGGTCGTCCGATGGTGAGGCAAGCCGCGCACATGTGGGACCGTCGGGCCTAGCGCCATCGCGCCAGCACTGCAGCCAGCAATCGAACTTCCGGATTCATGAGCCCGACGCAGCGCATCAGCAACAGCAGTGCCACCGAGGCTCTCCGCGAGATAGCGTGGATCTCCACCAGAGAAGTACACGAGTGCAGCAGATTCAATGAGATCCGCATAGTCGGTGTTAGTTGCGTCGTCGCTATTCAGAATCGGCAAAAACGCTTGCTCGACGCCGATTCGATCTGCTTGTTGCTTACCGAGTGTGCGCCAGTAGTCAATTCGCTCGGCTGACTCTTGACCTGCCCCCAGCGGAATCTGCACAAAGATTTCGCGCTTGCCAGCAGCGACGCCGTCGCGAATCAACATTTCTTCAACGCTTTGCATAGCCGGGGTGTATTCGCCAGAGCCAACTAACGCGATTCGTCCTCGCGAATTCGTCATAGTGACGCCCAGACTTCGATGAGCGCCGAAGCGGTTTCGAGTGGTCGCTCCTCATTGGGGCAATGGCCCGCGTCCGCAATAACAATCGATGGGCGACCGACTGCGGCAGCGACTCGATCTTGTTCGGCCAGCGGCCACGCGTCATCGTATTGTCCATAGACAACCTGGACAGGAATGCCACGCTCGACCAGCTCGTGCGTGCGGTCAACAACACAATGCAGAATTTCGACCTGCGCGATGATCGCGGCCGAGTCGCTCTCCCGCCATCGCGATGAGTACAGACTCGTTGGGTCTCCGTCGGTGCGGAAATTGATGTCGTGGTCAGGCTGCGAGTCCATGTAATCCCAAGCCTCGGCCATCGTTTTGTCAGCGAGAAAATCGCCCACCGTTGACAGCCAACCGCCGGCGCTGTTCGGTGCGGCTGGTCCAGTACAAAACAATGTCAATGAGCGATGAGTAGACGCTGACTCCAGCGCCGCTTCGCGGGCTACAACACCACCAAACGAATGTCCGAGCAAATGTGCACCCGATATTCCCAGCGCTGCTTCGAGCTCAATCACATCAGCAGCCAAGCGCTTAAGTGCGTAATCCCCTGGCGTGTGGGAGCTCTGATGACAGCCGCGGTGATCGTGTGCAATCACTCGGAAACCTGCATCCGCGATCAGGGGCGCAATGGCAGCGAAGTCCTCTTTGCTGCCGGTGAAGCCGTGCACCAGATGCACGACCTGAGTCGCCCCTTCCGGCGCGTAATCAATGACCGCGAGCTCTGCACCAGCGATGGGAACGCGATACGTCGAGGCGTAATCGGGCAAGGAAACCTTCGCAGTGAGCGTCATCAGTTCAGATTACCCCTAAACCGTCGCGAGTAACCTGCACCCATGTCGAATCACGTCGCAGATCACACCTCAGCCGCGCAGCCATGGTGGAAGACCTCCACGGTCTACCAGATCTATCCCCGCAGTTTTGCTGATACCAATGGCGATGGATTTGGCGATGTCCGCGGCATCATCGACCGACTTGGCTATCTGTCTTTGCTGGGCGTCGACGTGCTGTGGCTCTCCCCCATCTACAAGTCGCCTCAGGATGACAATGGTTACGACATCAGCGACTACCAAGACATTGACCCAATGTTTGGTTCGCTCGCAGATGTAGAGGAACTGATTGCGAAAGCCAAAGACCATGGCATTCGCATCGTCATGGACCTCGTCGTCAACCACAGCAGCGATGAACACCCTTGGTTTGTTGAGTCTCGCTCATCCAAAGACAACCCGAAGCGCGATTGGTACATCTGGCGACCTGCCCGCGAAGACGGTGGCCGACCCAACAACTGGTCGTCATTCTTCTCTGGCTCGGTGTGGGAGTGGGACGAGACGACGCAGGAGTACTTCCTCCACTTGTTCAGCAAGAAGCAGCCAGATCTCAACTGGGAAAACCCGGAACTTCGTCGAGCCGTCTACGACATGATGAACTGGTGGCTCGACAAGGGCGTCGCTGGATTCCGCATGGACGTGATTAACCTGATTTCGAAGGTACCTGGCCTGCCTGATGGCGAGCAATACCCCGGCGACGAATTCGGCAACGGCTTCCCCCTGACGGCTAACGGCCCCCGGCTCTCTGAGTTTCTGCAGGAAATGCACAGCGAAGTGTTCGGCCATCGCGACGACGTGTTTCTCACGGTCGGCGAATGCCCTGGCATTGGCGCAGAGTTCGCTACTGAAATCACCAATCCCGCGAACGCGATGCTCGACATGGTGTTTCAGTTCGAGCACGTCGGCATCGATCAGGGCAACGGCAAGTGGGATGAGCTTCCGTTCGATCTACTCAAACTCAAGCGCTCCCTCGGCTACTGGCAGACGCAGCTCGGAGAGAGCGGCTGGAACAGCCTGTACTGGAACAACCACGACCAGCCTCGCATCTTGAGCCGTTGGGGCAACGACCGCGAATACCGCGAGTTGTCGGCCAAGCTGCTCGGCACCGTGCTGCACTTCCATCGCGGCACACCGTACGTCTACCAAGGCGAAGAGTTGGGCATGACCAACTTCCCGTTTGAGTCGATTGATCAGTTCCAGGATCTCGAGACGCTGAATCACTACAACCAAGTCGTCGCTCACGGCGGAGACACCGAAGCTGCAATGCGCGGCTTCCGCAAGTTCGGTCGCGACAACGCACGCACACCGATGCACTGGGACGGCTCGGTCGATGCAGCGTTCAGCAAGGGAAAGCCGTGGCTCAAGGTCAACCCCAACCACGAGCAAATCAACGCAGCACAGCAAATCGGCGACCTCGACTCGGTCTTCCACTACTACCGTCGACTGATTGCACTGCGCAAGTCAGATGCAGTCATGGCACATGGCGACTTCACCATGCTGCTTGCAGACGACCCGCAGGTGTACGCATTCACGCGCACTCTCGGCGATGAAGGTCTGCTAGTCATCGCCAACTGGTCCGACGAGGCTTGCACTCGCGAGCTCCCGCTCACCCTCTCGTCGCCTGTAAATCTGATTCAGAATTACGCCGATTCGCCGGAGTGGAGTTCGACCATTGCGCTTCGCCCATGGGAAGTAATTGTCTATCGCTGGTAAGCGGCGGCGAGCCTGTCGCGCGGCCTCCGCTCGGTAAACTAAAGGCTCAAATCCGAGCTTGATGGAGAACCAATGGCGTCTGTGAATCTGCTGCTAAAGCGGAAAATCACTGGCGCACCCCGAGCGGTGATGAATCGCCTGCGCAAGCTCCTCAAAGCTGCGCTCGCGCGACTGTGGAAACTGATGTGGGCGATCTTGCTGGCGCCGTTTTATGCGCTTGCCGTTCATGCCGAAACCCGCACTGGTCGACTCGCTTTCGCAGAGCGACTTCTCACCTGGATGGACCGACTTCCCGTCTATCTCGAGTTTCATGCCCAGCGTCTGATGCAGGTGCAGATTGAACGTGGCAAGGTCGCAGAACCTGCCGCTATCGCGATGCACATCTGCCGTCTCAATCCGACGCCTGCGACCGTCGCAGCCGCCAACGCCGTGTGGTCGGAGTTCGCTCAGACCGAGCCAGGCTGGCAAGCCGTCGCATCGGCACCTCGGTTGACTGCGAGCGCTCGTCATGCCGCCGTCATCACTCGCACGGGCGAAGACTTGTTCGGCGACTTGCTCGAGCAGCTTCGCTACGACTTCACGTCCCACTCGATCACGATGAGTGATGACTCCCCTGTCGTGGCCGAATGCGTTCTCGACCGCGTCGCGACGCACATCGCTGGACACTTCACGAGCGACTTCCCCAACGTCGTCATCGCAGCACCGGCGAACCTCACCGACTACAAAACTTTGGCTGTAGCCGACGCAGTCGCACGCTGGGCCGGCTGCCCGCTCATCATGCGATTGCCGATCGCCAACGATCGACCAGCCAACACTGAGATCGCATCGCGGTCTCACTCAAAGTTCTCCGAACTGCTGACTCACGGTCACGTCGTCACCGCTGACTCGCAGTTGTTGAAGCAGCTCGCTGCTATCGATGGAGCCGAGTCATGATCATTCTCACTCGCATGCTCAACAAGCCGGCACACCTGACGTGGAATCCCACCAAGCACCCAAAGCCAAAGCAGCCACGCGCGCTCTGGTTCTTCGCCCCTCATATGTACGGCAATCCTTATCAGGACTTGTCGTATTCAGGATTCAGCGAACAGGGAATCGAGACGCGCGGCTTCCGCACTATCGCAGCAGCCGTCGAAGCGATTGAGAAAGCACCTGCAGGGATTCCAAGGGTTTTGCACTTGCACTGGCTCAATGTCGTTCTGGCAGATGCCAAGTCTGCGGCCGACGCAAACAAACTGATCGCGGAGTTCGAGGCGCAACTCGATCGGGCTCTCGCCGCCGGCGCTCGCCTCGTGTGGACAGTCCACAACGTCTTGCCGCATGAGTCATACGAACAGTCCGCGGCCATTCGAGTGCGCAACGCGATGATTTCGCGGGCCGAACTCGTACACGTCATGAGCCCAGAGACGCGCGACCTCTGCCGTCCCTACTTCGACATCCCAGAGTCCAAGCTCGTGCGCGCCGAGCACGCTGGCTACCACGGCCACTATCCCGACATCACGTCGTCAGATCTGCGACGCGAGTGGGGTATCGCCCAGGGCGGCAAGGTCGGCGTCATCATTGGCGGCATTAAGCCTTACAAGGGTCTGAACGAGTTTGCTGAGCACTTCAACAACGCAACACGCGATCGACAGCGCGAAGTCACGTTGATCATTGCGGGTAAAGCCGGCGATGATGTCATCCATTCACCGCTCTGGAAACTCGCTGAATTGTCGAGCAATCTTCATGTGATTCCGCGCATGCTCACCGACGAACAAGTTGCATCACTGACCACGATGGCCGACTTCACCGTCATCCCGTACCGCAACTCGCTTAACAGCGGCGCGCTCGTGTTGGGCCTGACTTTCGGCAAACCGATTCTCGCGCGCGCTTCCGCCGGCAGTACGCATTTGCTGCAGGATGGCGCTGGTTGCGTCTACCAAGACGACGCCGAACTGGAATCAATCTTGCGCGACACTTCGTGGGTCGATGCTGCACGACCACATGCTCAGCACATGTCGTATCGCCTCGATCGTGAGACGGTGACGTACAACTTCGCTGCCATGGCACTAGCGTTCGTCGAGCACGGCGCTGCAGCAGCGCAGGAGCGCATCGGACACAACGGCGGCTTGCGTGACTAAGTCCGTTCTGCTCGTCACGAGTAATGGCTGGGGTTTGGGCCATCTGATTCGACAGCTCACCATCAGCAAATACCTCCCGAGCGATATCCGCTGCACGATTTTGACGCTGTCACAGGCGGCGCATGTCGCTGCATCAGACAACCTCGAATACGCACCGAGCTACACGCAGCCTTGGATCACCAAGGCGCAGTGGCATGGCGGCTATCTGCGCGATCGCATCGTTGCTTTGGCTGAAGAGGTCAACGCTGAGATTATTGTGTTCGATGGAGTCGTCCCATACATTGGATTGCTCGACGCACTGCGACACCTCGAGGTCACTCGCGTGTGGATGCGACGGGGCTTATGGCGCACCGACGCCGACACGTCTCCGCTGAATGCTTCACGCTGGTTCGACCTCATCATCGAACCTTCTGATATCGGCGATAGCCATGATGTCGGTCCGACCTCGACTCGGCGCGATGCGACGAAGGTCGGCGTGATCACCGACGCTGGCGCAAACATCGGTCTTAGTCGCGAACAAGCAGCGGCGCGACTTGGCTGCGATCCAGCCCGTAAGACCTTGCTCATCAATATCGGTAGCAGCGCAATCGGCGATTTGTCTGCGCTCACTGAAGTTCTCGCTGAGCATCCTGACTGGCAAATCCTCACCACCAAGGACAGCCTCGGACGAAGCCGTCACGTGGGTGATGACGAAGTTATCGCCATCTCTGGCGTATTCCCACTGTATCCCTATCTGTCTGCCATCGACTTGGCTGTCACGTCCGTCGGATACAACGCCGCGCACGAGTTCATCGGTATGGGTGTGCCAGCCATCTACGTGCCTGCGCCGACCACCACCGACGACCAGTTTGCGCGCGCCGAAGCTATCGCCGGACAAGGCGCAGGCTGGGCGGTCACGTCTCAAGATCCACAAGCATTGGCACAAGTCCTCAATCTCGTGCTCTCCGACGACGAACATCGTGAATCGGTACGACTCGATGCGTGTGCGGTACGCGATGCTTGGTCGAATGGCGCTGAACAGGCCGCTGGCCTCATCGTGAGTGCGCACCGAGCGCGCACGCGAGACACCGCTCTCGATCGACTCAAGATTGCACTGCGGGTCGAAGTTGAGTTGTTGGTCGGCAACCTGCTGCGCCGCACGCACCGCAAGGCACATCGCGAATACGTCCTGACTCGAGAGCTGACACCTGCGCTCATGGGCGCTGAGACGCCACTGGAGCACATGCTGCCCACGTCGAGCGAGGAATACAGCGGACATAGGTCGCGTTTGGCTAAAGAGTGGCTTTTGTCCTGACCCTTCTGCAGAGGGCCAGATTCAGGCTTAGTCTTAGCCCAAGAGGTGAACTATGTGGCGTCGAAGCGAGGAACCCGCTGAAGAACCAGACGACAGCATTGTCGAATGGTTTGAAGAACCAACCCCTGCTGACTCACGCGTGCTGATTCACGGTGTCTCTGGCTTCCTCGACGCCGGTGCGGCCGTCAAGACAGCGGTCGACCACCTGCTCGAGACGACCCAAAACCGCCTTCTCGCTCAGTTCGATGTCGACCTGCTTTTCGATTACCGCGGTCGCCGCCCTCGCATGACCTACCTCACCGATCGCTTCGGTGACATCGATCTGCCGTCTCTCAATCTTGTCGAATGCATGGATGAGCGTGGCAATACTTTCTTGCTGCTACATGGCATTGAGCCCGACATGGGCTGGATGACGGTTGTTGATTCTGTGGTCGAGCTCGTTGAAGACCTCAACGTCACTCTCACCGTCGGCATGCAGGCTGTGCCATTCCCAGCTCCGCATACTCGCCCAATTCCGGTGACCGCTCATGCGACCGATCCGCTGCTGGTCGAAGGCCGCAAGCCTTGGGTCGGCGATATGGAAATCCCTGGCTCGCTTTCTGCGTACTTAGAACTGCAGCTTGGTCGTGATGGTCATCGCGCGTTGGGCTTCGCTGCACATGTGCCGCACTACCTCGCCAACATCAACTTCCCACGCGCATCGCTGACATTGC
>JBDLPZ010000137.1:0-3520 GCA_039800825.1 Actinomycetota bacterium | reverse complement strand
GACGCGCGCACGTAGCAATTAGTGCGTGGGGACGTACCACTTAGTGCGTGGGGACGTACCGCAACTAGGAACGGGCGTCGGCGATTGCGTACAACGCAATGCCGGCAGCAACAGATGCGTTCAGCGACTCAGTGTCGGCCGTCATCGGAATCGACGCGACGACGTCACATGACTCAGCAACCAAGCGCGAGAGACCCTTGCCTTCGCTACCAATCACGAGCAAGACACGATCATCACGTACATCGGATGCGGCCGCGGCCATCGTGATATCGCCATCAGCATCAAGACCGATAACAAAGTAGCCAGCGTTCTTAAACTTGTTGATCGTGCGCGTCAGGTTGACGGCGCGTGCGACTGGAACGCGAGCAGCAGCGCCTGCAGAAGTACGCCACGCGACGGCAGTCATGCCGGCCGAACGACGTTCAGGCAAAACAACTGCGGCAGCGCCGAAGGCGGCAGCCGAACGAACCACAGCGCCGAGATTGCGCGGATCTGTGACGCCATCGAGTGCGACGACGAGATCCGTGTTGCCGATGAACTCTTCGTAGTCTGGGTAGACATAAGGCTTGACTGTGAGCGCAAGGCCCTGGTGCAAAGCCACACCAGCGATGCGTTCAATCTGAGCCTTGCCAACTTCAAGAATCGACAGACCCTGGGCCGATGCCAGATCGAGAGCTTCGCGTACGCGCTCGTCATAATCGATGCCGATGGCGACGTGCAAAATCGTCGCTGGAACTTCAGAGCGAAGTGCCTCGACCACAGGATTGCGACCGACGACGACATCGAGCTGCGGCTTGCGCTCGCGTGGAGCTGCAGGGCGAGCAGTCGCCTTCGTGTTGCGTACCGGCCTGTCACCCTTGTACGCCTTGTGTTGCTTGCGATCTTCAGCCTTTGGTGTGGGGCCGCGACCTTCGAGTCCCTTGCGGCGATTGCCGCCGCTGCCAGTGGTGCTTCCCTTTTTCGTGCCAGCTTTACGGACTGCGCCGCGACGCTGTGAGTTGCCTGCCATTAGTCATCACTTTCTTGAGCGACCGACCAGCGAGCGCCATCTGAGGTATCTTCAATCGCGATGCCAGCGGCCGCGAGGCGGTCACGAATGGCATCAGCAGCGGCGAAATCACGATGCTCGCGGGCCTGCTGGCGCTCCGCCAGCTGAGCCGACACAAGATTGTCGACGATTTCTTTCAATGCATCATCGCTGCCACCGGCGGCGCGTTCGCGCCATGGTGAGGACAGCGGATCAACACCAAGAATGTTGAGCATCGCGCGAACGCGAGCGAGAGTGGTACGCAATGTGTCATCAGACTTCGCGGCCATCTGGCGATTGCCTTCAGTCACGAGTTCATGCAATGCAGCAAGTGCAGCAGGCACACCGAGATCATCGTTCATCGCTGCACTGAATGCGGCGTCAATGTGCACGCCGTCGAGGCTGTCGATACCGACGCGCTCTGCGGCGCGAGTTACGAAACCTTCGATACGACGAAACGCAGCGCCAGACTCTTGAAGCGCATCATCACTGAACTCGAGATTGCTGCGGTAGTGCGCGCTCACGAGGTACCAACGCAATTCGATCGCGCGAATTCTCTGCAGCACATCGAAGACAACCATGGAATTACCCAATGATTTGCTCATCTTTTCGCCTGCAGTGGTGACCCACGCGTTATGCAACCAGTACTGTGCAAATCCCATGCCAGCGGCGCGAGACTGTGCAATCTCGTTCTCGTGGTGAGGGAAGATCAAGTCGAGGCCGCCACCGTGGATGTCGAAGCTCTCACCGAGGTATGCCTGTGCCATCGCGGAGCATTCGAGATGCCAACCCGGACGACCTGGACCCCATGGCGTATTCCAAAACGGATCGCCGGGCTTTGAGCTTTTCCAGAGTGCAAAGTCACGTGGATCGCGCTTGCGTGAGCCGTGTTCGCTATCGCCAGCAGGCAACATGTCATCTGGACGCTGGTTCGAGAGCGAGCCGTAGTCGCTAAACGAGCGGACATCGAAGTACACGTCACCCTCCGACGCATACGCGTGACCACGCTCGATGAGCGTCTGCATGAGCTCGATCATTTGAGGCACATGGCCAGTCGCGCGAGGCTCAATCGTCGGCGGGGTGCAGCCGAGAGCGTCGTAAGCGGCCTGGAAGGCGCGTTCGTAATGCTGAGCCACCGCCCACCACGGCCGTTCCTCATGGATCGCGCGGTGCAAGATCTTGTCGTCGATATCTGTGACATTGCGGCACAGGACGACGTTGTAGCCGCTGTGGCGAAGCCAACGGCCGAGCACGTCGAAGACGATGCCTGAGCGCAGGTGACCGACGTGAGGATTGCTCTGCACCGTGGCGCCACAGAGGTACATCGAAGCTACGTTCGGCACGAGTGGCGTGAACGGGCGCAATGACCGCGAAGCAGTGTCATAAAGGTGCAAAGTCACTGCCTAAGCCTAACTTTGATTAGGCAGTGAGAAGGCACACCGCGATCGCTGCGAGACCCTCACCGCGACCGGTCATACCCAGCCCATCAGTGGTCGTGCCAGAGACACTCACCACGGCACCGCCGAGGGCCGCTGAGAGCGCGGCTTGCATTTCGTCGCGACGCTTCGCGACTTTAGGTGAATTGCCAATGATTTGAACTGAAATATTGCCGATTGCGAAGCCCGCTTGAGTCACGAGATCGAGCGTTGCATTCAAGAAAGTAGCGCCTGAAGCATTGGCATATTCAGGCCGGCTCACGCCGAAATTTGAGCCCATATCGCCGAGACCAGCGGCCGAAAGCATCGCATCGCAGATGGCGTGGGCGGCTGCATCAGCATCAGAGTGGCCAGCAAGGCCGATTTCGCCAGGCCATTCGATGCACCCCAGCCACAGTGGGCGGGATGCATCGAAGGCATGTACGTCTGTTCCGAGTCCAACTCGCATGAGGAGAGGTTAGCCCTCTGGATCGGCGAGAATCTCTTGAAGTTCAGCTACGAGAGCGTCTGGGTTTTCACCTTCAACAGTGACACGAACCGTCTGACCGCTCTTGATACCAAGGGCGAGGACGCTCAAGATGCTCTTGCCGTCGGCCTTGCCAGCCGGAGCGCCATCAACGATGGGTTCGACAGTGACTTTGAGGCCTGAAGCGGCGACTTTCTTCACGAAAAGTGCTGCTGGACGGGCGTGAAGGCCCACTGGGGACACCACGACAGCTTCGAACTCGACCATTTTTTCTCCAATCAATTTCGTGGCGCACGGTACGCCATAGACATATTCTGCTGTGATGTGGCACACTAATGCACAGATGTCCACACCATGTGCACGAATGTGCAGGAGATTAGATGACTAACACGATTCAACAATTGGTGGCCTACCCCGGCCAGGACTTGAGTGCGAACGCGGAAACCGCGCGCACCACGCTTGAAGGCATGTGGGCAGTCCGACTGTTCGAAGAAGGTGTCGACTCGCTGTTCGCTCGTGGCTTGATGCACGGCACGATGCACTTGTCGATCGGGCAGGAAGCCAGCGCGATCGGCGCGAGTGCTGCACTGC
>JBDLPZ010000136.1:0-11990 GCA_039800825.1 Actinomycetota bacterium | reverse complement strand
GCAGGACTGTCCACTTCGCCACTAAGTAGGTTGTAGGCGTTCTCCACTTGGCCGATGTTGTCGGTGCTACGCCAGTGAACACATGGTGAGCTGAGGATTTTGAAGATCTGGGTGGTCACTGGTTCGGTCAATTTTGGTTTTGGAAATTGCGATTATTGCCCAGAAGCCGAGGCTTAGACCTAAACGGTTACTGTCAACGTTGCTGTCAATTCGAAAAAGTACGTGGCCACGTACCACTTACGACCTGGGGACGTACCGCAAATAAAAAGGACGCTCGGCGAGGAGCGTCCTTTTCGTACACCGCGTAGGACTTGAACCTACAACCCGCTGATTAAGAGTCAGCTGCTCTGCCAGTTGAGCTAGCGGTGCGAGCGGGCGGAACAATAGCAGCCGAGAGGGTTGAGCAGAAAATCGCCCCTGTTGTGAGGCGTAGGTGGCTTAGCGCTCGTCTTCTTCGGCCCAGCCGCCGCCGGAGCCGCCGAGGCGATGCAGGTTGTGCTCTGCCATTTCTGGACTGGCCATCAAGATTGCCGCGCGAGCATAAAGATCATCGACGACAGCACCGTCGTAGCGAGCGCCGCGGCCGAGAAGGCGATCGAAACCGATGTGCATGAACCACAGGAGCGGGATGGCCGCGAGGGTTGAGTTGAATTGATAATCAATGATGACAGCGGCGGTGATGAGCAGTGCAGGTGCCGGGTAGGTGTGCAGGATGTCGAAAATCCAGCTACCGAGGCGGTGCTCGCGAAATCGCTTAGGCATCAGTAGATCTGGCAGCACAAGGACTGGCAGGATGAACAAGAGATTGTCGAACAGCTGGTAGTAAGCGCCGAAGCTGACAGTCAAGAGAATGAAACCTTCAAGACGTAGCAGCACGCCTTTGCGTCGGAGTGGAGATTTCACAGGGTCACTCTAGATATGCCAAAGCCCGCGCTGCGTGAGGTGAGTCAGCAGCGCGGGCGTGTGGACTAGATCAGGCTGAGCAGGAAGTAGAACGCTGCTGCAATTGCCGCCGACGCGGGAAGGGTCAGAACCCAGGCGCCGAGGATGTTGCCGACAACGCCCCAACGGACGAACTTCTTGCCGCGAGTTGCACCTGCACCGAGCACCGATGAGGTGATGGTGTGGGTGGTCGAGATGGGTGCTTGCAGGCCGATTGCCATGACGTAGAGAACCGTTGAAGCGACTGACTGCGCGGCGAGACCGCGAGGAAGGTCCATGTCGGTGACGCGGCGACCGAGAGTCGCCATGATGCGCCAACCGCCAGCATAAGTGCCGGCCGCAATTGCGAGTGCTGCCGCAATCTTCACCCAGCTCTGAATGCCGTCGTCTTCTGCCGACTGGAATCCGCCGACTACGAGTGCGAGGGTGATAACACCCATGGTCTTCTGTGCGTCCTGGAGGCCGTGGCCGACTGCCATCAAGGTAGAGGCAGTCGCTTGTGCAGCCTTGAAGCCCTTGACGGACTTCTCGCGCTTCGCGTTACGGAAGCTCCAGATAATTGCCATGGCGAGCCCGTACGAAAGCGTGAAGCCAACCAGCGGGCTGATCACCATTGGGATGAGAACCTTAGAGATGATGCCATCCCAGTGAACCATCTGTGATGCTGCGAGTGCCGCACCAGCGAGACCGCCGATGAGCGCGTGCGATGACGACGAGGGCAGACCGAACCACCACGTGATGAGGTTCCAGGCGATGGCACCGAGAAGTGCCGCGAGGACCACGTAGAGGCCGTTCGTGCTGGCTTCGACATCGATGATGCCTTTACCGACAGTCTTGGCGACGCCTTCAGAGATGAATGCGCCGGCGAGATTGCCGAGGGCAGCGATTGCGAGTGCAACCTTGGGGGTCAGCGACTTGCTGCCGACCGCCGTTGCGATTGCGTTGGCCGCATCATGAAAACCGTTGGTGTAATCGAAAGCCAGAGCGGTGATGATGATGACGCCAACGATGAGGAGGGCGGGATCCACGGTTTAGGACTCCTGTGATGCAACCGAGCGCACGATGCGTGCAACGCGGGCCATGTGGTCGAGTGAGTCTTCGAGTGAATCGATAACGCCCTGGACGCGCATAACGGTCAGTGCGTCGTATTCGCCGCTGAAAAGCTTGGCGACGATGCGACGGTGAATTCGGTCGCCTTCGTCTTCAATCTTGTCGGCTTCGGTGTAGAAGAACTCAAGGTCCTTCAGGCTGCGAAGGCGAGCAATGCTGCTGCCGGTGAGATCAGACAGGCGGCGCACACAATCGGCAAGCGCGTCAACGCCCTTAGGGAAGTCTTCAACGTTGTGCAAGATGCTTAGTTCTGCGGCAGCTTCGATTGAATCGACTGCGTCATCGAGAACGTTTGCAAGGTCGTGGATATCGCCACGGTCGAATGGGGTGATGAGCATGGTGTCAGCGCGGGAAATGATCTTGCCGAGCAGCTCGTCTGCTTCGGTCTCGAGAGTGCTGATCTGCTGGTAAATCGCTTCGCGCTTCGAAGGCTTGACGCCGACGAGGTCAGCGATCAGGCGGCCGGTTGCGACGAGCCGTTCGCCCTGTGCCGTGTAGAGGTCGAACAGGACTGAATCTTTTGGCATACGTGCCATGTGGTTTTCTCCCAATCTCAGAGGATGCAAGAAAGGTTAGACAACCAGAAGGTTAACTTTCACCTCGATTTGGCCCTCTTAAGTGAACTTAAGGTGAACAAATTTTGGGTAGCGCTCTCTTGGGTGAATAAATGCTGAAGGCCGCCAGACGAGCTGGCGACCTTCAGATTGGTTGCAGGTTTCTCAGTAACTGGAAGTTACCGCGGTAATCCAGGGTGTTTCGTAGTCGGGATATGGATCGATTTCGGCCTCCGCATGTGCGGTGCGTGGATCAAGATCGAAGACCATCTTCGTGTAGCAACTCTTGAAGGTGCCCGCTGGTGGGTCGCAACTAAAGGTCTTGCCGTCAGTGTCACGAACAATCCATGCCGTTGCCGAATGCTGGTCGTACGGGACGTATGTGTAGTAGTTGGTTAGTCGCGCCCATGCAGCGTGGCAAGTGAGGCTGTAGCGCAACTCGAGAAACCCGACATTCGCTCCCCACTTATCCTTTAGGTATACGGACCGCTTGGTTGTTGCATCGGCGTCACAACCGACCGTAGTTGGTAGATAGCCAGTGATGTTCGAATCGCTGTAAACCACGGCCTCGCTCGCGGTCGCGGATAGCCCGACAGTGAGCACGGCGATCGCCAAACTACCTAAGAGTCTATTTCTTTTCATTTCCCCTGTTCCTATTCCAAAACTTTGAATGTGATTTCTGCGGCGAGCTGATTGAAATTGTTCTCGCCGAAGTTCTTGGCACCCACGATGCTGTCTGTCAACAAGACGACGATGCCAGGCCGAACTTCCATCAAGGCAAATATCGAGCCATCCGCATCTGCAATACCGCAAGCGAAACGTTCTGAAAGATTTGCTAGTCGAACGGCACCTGGAATCCATAGCTTGAGATTTGCGCATCGTGTAGCCGGGCTGAGCTGACCGCGTCCAGCCGTGACTTTGATGAGGATTGTTTGGTTCTTGACACGAATGTGACCGGTCCATGTCCGTGCGAAAAGTTCGGCCGAGCCTGCCGAACCACCTGCATTGAACGGGTCTATGACAGAGGCCGTCATGTCGCCAATGGTTTCTAACTCAATGTCGCGAGGCACACTGCCCGCAGGAATAAGGCCTACCGGCCGCCCCGCGACACGCTCTAATTGACCGTTCGCATCACGGCAGATTGCGAGAGCCATCGCTGCGGTCGGGTTAGTAACCTTGAAGGACAGAGTGGCTGTTGCATTGGGTCGCACAGATGTTGCAGCTACGACATTCGAAGTGCCGGATGCCCATGTGCGGAGAGATAGTTCCACAGAGCCGCATGAAGTCCATCGCGGCGCCGTCAGTCGGTACGAGCTTTCTTCCTGAACTTCGAACAAACTTGTTGAGGCGATAATCCCTTGGGAAATGACGGGTCGGCCTTCGGCATCGACGTCGCTCGAGAGTCCGACGATGTAAGGCTGTTGGACTGGCTCAAGACTCGTACGCGGATCGCGAGCGAAATTGGTGATACTCATGCGAGCAAGTTCGTGCCCCGAAGCGTCACTGAACATCAACACATCAATTACGGAATTACTTGCGGAATCGACTTTGTTTACCTGCAGCTCGGTTCCTAGAACCTGGAGTGCAAAATCGCGAGCAATTTCCGCAGCGCCCGCACGCTGAGAGTACTCGCCAAAATTCGGCAAAGTCTGTGAAAAGCTGGTGTAGTTGCCGATAGGAGTTTCTGGTCCAGCGATGGCAGTATCTGGCTGTTTGGTCGCTGTAAATGTTGACGTGACTAGCAGTGCGGTGAGTGTCATCCCCACGCTTCGTCTGACGTTTGATCGTCGACGATGGGTTGATGCCACGTTGAGTACCAAGTCCCTGGGACTTGTACTTATTGCTCGAGTTGGCGCTTGATTGACTGCTTCGGCGATCAATTGCCGATCCACTGAATTAGGCATGGTTGTGAACCTCTGAATTTGGAGAGTGGGCTACGTTTGAAAAGTTGGTCAGGCCTGGATCTAGACGAAGTGTCGCCAGACCCCTCGCGCACAGGCTCTTGACGGTGCCGGCGGGAACATGCATGGCTGCTGCAACATCGTTAATCGGCCAGTCGTAGGCAAATCTAAGAATGAGAGCAGTCGATTGGCGTACAGGCAAGCGGCGGAGTGAGCGCAGCATGAGATCATTAAGCGCCAAACGATCCTGCGCATCATCCAACGCTGGCTCGATTTCATATTCGTTGACGAGTACCTCTCGCCAACGCCGCGTGCGCCATCTAGCTATGTGCTCTCTAACAATGGCAACTTTGAGATACGCCTCATGCCGACCTGGGGCAATCGTGTGCCACTTGGGGTAGCAGCTCAACAAAGCGTTCTGAAGCAAGTCTTCCGCATGTGCGGATCCGCCGGATAATGAATTAACAAACCGGGTTAGCGAGGTCCAATGTTGTTCAAGGAACAACTCAATCTCGTCGTCGCTGGCTTTCATCACTCTCCAGAGTTTGGGGTTCTATCTCTGGAGATGCGTTGAGACACGCAGAAGGTTCCAAGAAGGAGAAACTTTTCGCTATTACGCCGTGCTGCTCTGGTTTCCGGTTGCGAGGGTCGCGCGTGCAGCCTCGAGCCGAGCGACTGGGACTCGGAAAGGTGAGGCGCTGACGTAATCCAGGCCCACTTCGTCGAAGAAGTGGATGCTGCGTGGATCGCCACCGTGTTCGCCACAGACGCCGAGCGGGAGGTCTGGCTTGACCGAGCGACCCTTGGCCGCAGCGAGGCGAACGAGTTCGCCCACGCCGTAGGGGTCGATGGTTTCAAATGGTGAGCTGCCGAAGATGCCTCGGTCGAGGTACTCGCTGAAGAACGCAGCCTCGACGTCATCGCGACTGAAGCCCCACGTCGTCTGAGTGAGGTCATTCGTGCCGAAGGAGAAGAAGTCGGCGGAACGAGCGATGCGCTGTGCTGTCAGTGCAGCGCGGGGGAGTTCGATCATCGTGCCGATCGGGATGTGCATCTCGACGCCGTATTTCTCGCTGACTTCGGCGATGATCGCTTCGGCTTCGCGTCGGACCGGCTCGAGTTCGGCGACAGTCGCGACGAGCGGAACCATGATCTCGGCGTGAGGGTCACCCTTTTCAAGTAGCCGCACTGCCGTGGCTTCCGCGATGGCGCGAACCTGAAGTGCGAACAGGCCAGGGAACATGATGCCGAGTCGAACACCACGTAGACCGAGCATTGGGTTGGCTTCGTGCATTCGACCGACGGCTTGGAGCAAATTGCGGTCTGCGTCCGTGGCTTCGCCACGTTCATCTGCGACTGCGACCTTGACCGAGAGTGCGGTGTAGTCCGGCAGGAACTCATGAAGTGGTGGGTCGATGAGTCGGATGATGACGGGCAAGCCATCCATTGCTTCAAGAATGTCTGTGAAGTCTTGAATCTGGAGTGGAAGCAGTGCGTCGAGTGCGTGGCGAATCTCGGTCTCGTTGTCGGCGAGGATGAGTCGCTCAACGAGCTCGCGCCGTGCGCCGAGGAACATGTGCTCGGTGCGCGCAAGGCCAATACCTTCTGCGCCCATGCGTCGTGCGCGCGCAGCGTCTTCAGCGGTGTCGGCATTGGCACGAACGCCCATGCGGCGGATTGAGTCGGCGTGGAAAATCAAGTGATCAACTGCGCGAACGAGTGGATCGGCCATGATCTCTTGAGGTGTGAGTTCGCCGTTGAAGTACTGCGTCACCGCAGATGCGGTAACTGCGATTTCACCTGCGAAGACTTCGCCAGTTGTGCCATCGATGGAGATGACATCGCCCTCATTGAAGGTGCGGCCGTCTGGCAGTCGGGCGATGCGTGCGTTCGAGTCGACGTGAAGTTGATCTGCGCCACAGACTGCGGTCTTGCCCATGCCGCGAGCGACCACAGCTGCGTGCGATGTCTTGCCGCCGCGGCTCGTGAGAATGCCGACGCTTGCGACCATGCCCGCGAGGTCGTCGGGGTTCGTCTCTTTGCGAACCAGGATGACTTTCATGCCGGTTGCAGCGAGTTCGACGGCGCGCTCTGCGGAGAATGCAATGTGACCGACCGATGCGCCAGGTGATGCGGCGATGCCAGTGGTGAGCAGATCGCGATCCCCATCTTTGACGAAGCGAGGGAACATAAGGTGCATGAGCTGCGCACCTGTGACGCGCTGTAGGGCTTCGGTCTGACTAATCAGACCTTCTTCGACGAGTTGCACAGCAATGCGGAACGCGGCAGCTGGTGTGCGCTTGCCGACTCGCGTCTGGAGCATCCACAGCTTGCCGTTTTCAACCGTGAATTCAATGTCACACAAGTCGCGGTAATGCTGCTCGAGAGTGGTCATGACTTCAAGAAGTTGGGCGTGAGCTTCTGGCAACGTCGTGGCCATGTCGTCGAGTTTGAGTGTGTTGCGAATGCCGGCGACGACGTCCTCGCCCTGGGCGTTGGTGAGCCAGTCGCCGTAGGCGCCGGAGACGCCGCTCGCAGGGTCGCGGGTGAACGCGACACCAGTGCCTGAGTCTTCACCGCGGTTACCGAAGACCATGGTGCAAATGTTGACGGCGGTGCCGAGGTCATCAGGAATGTGTTCCTGTCGGCGGTAAAGCTTCGCGCGATCGCCATTCCATGATTCAAACACTGCGCGTACTGCTAGATCGAGCTGTTCGTAGACGCCCTGTGGGAATGGCTTGCCAGTTTCAGCAAGAACGATTTCTTTGTACTTGGCGATAGTGGCGTGTAGATCATCGACAGTGAGTTCGATGTCGAGAGTGACGCCTGCTGCTTCTTTCACCGAGTCGAGCTCGTGCTCAAACTTTTCGGATGCAATGCCTTGAACAGTGCGGCCAAACATTGAAATAAGTCGGCGGTAGGAGTCGAGAGCGAAGCGCTCGTTGTTGGTGACCTTCGCTAGGCCGACCACGGTCTCGTCGTTCAGGCCGATGTTGAGGACTGTTTCCATCATGCCTGGCATGGAGAACTTGGCGCCGGAGCGGACAGAGACGAGAAGCGGATCGTTGGCATCGCCGAAGTGGCGGCGCGAGCGCGCTTCAGTTGCGGCGAGCGCGGTGCCGATCTGTGCGCCCATGCCCGCGGGCTCGCGGCCTTCGAGCAAGTACGCCTTGCAGGCCTCCGTTGTGATGGTGAAGCCAGGCGGGACGGGAAGACCGAGACGTGTCATCTCAGCGAGGTTTGCGCCTTTTCCTCCAAGGAGGTCAGACATGGTCCGGTCACCTTCGGTGAAGTCGTACACGTACTTGGTCATGGTGACCCTTTCGAAAACAGTAAGACATGCACATCCGTGCAGCCTTATGAACGGCTGTGACGATGAGACAACATTAGTCCCGCGGTGAGGCCGATGTGAAGAGGCGAAAGTACGTTTCTTGGGGATTATTTGAGAGAAAAGTGCGTGTGCGCGTACCACATAGGGCGTTTGTACGTACCGCAAATGAAAGTGGCCCCTCCGAAGAGGGGCCGGTGGGGTGAGCGACGGGACTCGAACCCGCGACATCCTGGACCACAACCAGGGGCTCTACCAGCTGAGCTACGCCCACCATGCACATGGTGCGGGCGGGAGTGTAGCGGTCTTCGAGAGTCTGGTTTTACTTGGTGGTGAAATCGGCCGCAATCGAGCGCGCAGTCTTGGTGTCTGGGCCTTCGCCAGGAACAAACACTGCCGAGCGGTAGTAGGCGAGCTCTTTGATCGAATCGCGGATGTCTGCCAGGGCTCGATGGTTGCCTTCTTTAGGTGGCGCGGCGAAGTACACGCGTGGAAACCAGCGCCGAGTGAGTTCTTTGATGCTCGAGACGTCGACGATTCGGTAATGCAGGTATGCGTCGAGCGTCGGCATGTAGCGAGAAAGAAAACCGCGGTCCACGTACACGCTGCTACCCGCGAGCGGCGCCTTGCGTGCCTCAGCCACGTGTGACTGGATGTAGGTCAGTACGAGCTGTTCGGCATCGTTGAGAGCCATGCCTTGTTCGATCTCAGGCAAAAGGCCAGACACGGTGTGCATGTTGATGACGAAGTCGTCCATCTGCGCGAGTTCATGCTCAGTCGCCGTGATGACGTAGCTGACGCCTTCGTCGACGGGGTTGAGTTCGGCATCGGTCACGATGCACGCGATTTCGACGATGACATGGCGGTCTGGTTCGAGCCCCGTCATTTCGAGGTCGATCCATACCAGCTTGTCTGTGTCTGCCATAAGGTAAGCCTAACTACGGGCGGTGACGCTCAGACGGGACCTTGAGATTATGGAATCTTTGGCGCTGCTTGTCTCGATTATCTTGCTAGTTGTTGTTTGGCTTGGGCCAATATCCCTGATGCTCGCCCTCGTATCGCAGCCCTGGGCGCGGGTCGTTGGTTACATCACCGGTGGCCTCGGAATCCTCGCTGGCTTGTGGCTCGCGACCACCGTCGATTCGCCAGGGGCGCGGCTCATCGGCCTGATCGCTGGTTTGCTTGGCCTCGGCGGCGTCTTGCTGAACTGGCGAAAAGCTAAGAACGCCTGAGCGCATCTGGCTCGCAGTCGCGAGTCCCTTGCAGTAGTTGACCGTTTCGCTCGCGCGATGCTCGGTGCTGATTACCTTTCGGCCACCGAACCAGCCAGAGGTAACGATGACGACACCGCCAGCAAAGCCTGCCCGCACTCAGAAGGCGCAAGGCCAATGGGCTTTGGGCTACCGCGAGCCACTTAATCCAAACGAGCGCATGAAGCGCGATGACGATGGCTTGAACGTGCGAGCACGCGTCGAAAACATTTATCAGTACCGCGGCTTTGACTCCATTCCTGGCGATGACCTTCGTGGACGTTTGCGTTGGTGGGGTTTGTACACGCAGCGCAAGCCAGGAATTGATGGCGGCAAAACCGCGCAGCTTGAACCACATGAACTCGATGACCGCTACTTCATGATGCGTGTGCGCTCAGACGGTGGTCGCCTTACGCTGGAACAGATGCGCACCATCGCGCAGATTTCAATTGACTTCGCACGAGACACTGCAGACGTTTCGGATCGACAGAATATTCAATTGCATTGGATTGCCATCGAAGATGTACCCGAGATTTGGCGTCGGCTTGAAGCAGTCGGGCTCTCGACGGCAGAAGCGTGCGGCGATGTGCCACGTGTCATTCTGGGCTCGCCAGTTGCGGGCGTGGCTGTTGACGAACTGATCGACGGCACACCTGCCATTGAGGAAATCCTTTCGACGTATCTGCTCGATCCACAGTTTTCGAACTTGCCGCGAAAGTTCAAGAGTGCCATCAGCGGCTCACCACGTCTCGATGTTGCACACGAAATCAACGATGTGTCATTCGTTGGCGTCATCCACCCAGAACACGGACCCGGTTTCGATATCTGGGTGGGCGGCGGACTCTCGACGAACCCGCACCTCGCAGTTCGACTCGGTGCGTGGGTTCCGCTGGCGGAAGTGCCGGCAGTCTGGGCGGGCGTCTGCGGAATCTTCCGTGACTATGGCTACCGCCGCATGCGCACCAAAGCACGACTGAAGTTTCTGGTGCAGGACTGGGGTGCTGAGAAGTTCCGCGAGGTGCTCGAGACCGAGTACCTCAAGCGCAAGCTCATCGACGGTCCTGCTCCAGAGGCGGTTGCCTCCGATGCGCGCGATCACGTCGGCGTGCATCCACAGAAAGATGGTCGTGTCTATGTTGGTGCTGCGCCGACGGTGGGTCGACTGTCCGGCACTAAGTTGCTGCAGATTGCAGATTTAGCAGAGGCTGCTGGATCCGATCGTGTCCATCTGACTGCGCATCAGAAACTGGTCGTACTCAACGTTGACCCTGCGAAGGTCGATGCCTTGACTAGTGGCCTCGAGGATCTTGAGCTGTATGTCGGGGCCTCGCGATTCCGTCGCGGCACGATGGCATGCACTGGCATTGAGTACTGCAAGCTCGCGATGGTGGAGACCAAGGCGCGAGCTAGCGAACTTGTGCAGATTCTTGAAAAGAAGTTGCCTGACTTTGATCAGCCGGTTGCTATTCACGTGAACGGCTGCCCGAACTCATGTGCACGCATCCAGGTCGCCGATATTGGTTTCAAGGGCATTCGTGCTCTTGATGCAGATGGCAATGACGTCGAAGGTTTTCAAGTCCACCTAGGCGGTCGTCTCGGCCAGGGCGCCGGCTTTGGTAAGACTGTCAAAGGTTTGCGTCTACCAGCCGAGCGAGTTCCTGACTACGTCGAGAATCTGCTGCGCACGTATGAAGAACAGCGCGAAGCCGATGAGGCCTTCAGTGACTGGGCACTTCGTGCTGATGAGGCACTCTTTCAATGATTGAGTGGGGCGAGATTCCTATCGCCTCCACTGTCTCCGGCGAGCGGCGCTCGGCAGAGGACCTGGAGGTGTTGGCGCGGTATGCCGCGACTGACCTTTCGGGGGCGAGCGCGGCTGAAATCATTCGCTGGTCTGCCGATGTGTTCGGTAAGCGCGTTGTCCTATCGCAGTCGATGGCCAACACGGTTCTTGCTCACCTAGTCAACGCCGTCGCGCCAGAGATTGATGTGATCTTTCTTGACACCGGCTACCACTTTGCTCAGACGCTAGAGACTCGTGATCGACTTACTGCTTCAACGCAGCTCAACATCATCAGTGTCACAGCACCTCAGTCTGTGGCAGATCAGGAAGCTGAACTCGGTGCTGACTTGAACAAAGTCAATCCAGATCTTTGCTGCAAACTACGCAAAGTACTTCCGATGGAGGCGAAGCTGAAAGAGTACGACGCGTGGATGACTGGCATGCGTCATGCGACTGCTCTGCATCGCAAAGAACGACAAGTTGTTGAGTACGACGCTGAGCGCCAAGTGATCAAAGTCGCGCCAATGCTTCATTGGTCAGACGCGCAGTTGCTGCAGTACACACTTGAAAACGATGTCGTCGTGAATTCGCTGATGTACGACGGCTATCCGTCTATCGGCTGCGCACCATGCACCAAGCGCGTTGCTCCTGGTGATGACCCGCGCGCTGGGCGTTGGAGTGGCACCGGCAAAACCGAATGCGGCCTGCATATATGACGTATCCGCTACATCTAGAGCTCTCCGGTCGCCGCGTTCTCGTGGTCGGCGGAGGAGCCGTGGCGACTCGGCGAGTCGTCGATCTGGTCGAAGCTGGAGCCGATGTATTCGTGGTTGCGCCTCAGGTCTCTGAGGCGATTCGTGCTCTGCCCGTTGAAGTCGCGATACGTCAATACCAGTCGAGTGACATCGATGGCGTTTGGCTGGTGCATGCAGCGACTGACGTGGCGGCCATTAACGAACAGGTCGCGGCCGACGCACAATCGAGCCGTATCTGGTGTGTGCGTGCCGACGATGCGAACGTTAGTGCCGCCCGTAGACCTGCCGTCGGCGATGTTGATGACGTTACTTTCTCTGTCGCTTCAGGCGATCCGCGCCGAAGTGTTCTTCTGCGCGATGCGGTGAC
>JBDLPZ010000135.1:0-3338 GCA_039800825.1 Actinomycetota bacterium | reverse complement strand
ATCTGCCAGGCGCTCAACCTCAAAGTTTCCGATGTGCTCGCTCAGGCCGCACTCGAAGCTCACGACCGCGAAATCGCTGCCAGCGTTGTTCGCGCCCTTCCGGTTAAGTCGAACAAGTCTGACGCCGTCGCAGCGTGAGCACTGCAGGTTCGACGCGCATCGCGTCTACGCGTAGCGCTTTAGTTGCGGCGTGCCGCTCGGTTGTTGCGACCAAAGGTCTCAAGGGTCTGACGATGTCGCGAGTAGCTGACACTTCTGGCCTCGCTCGCGCGACTGTTTACAACCACGTCCGTGATCGCGACGAACTTCTTCACTTATTGATTGATGCATTGCGCACCGAATTCGTGGCGATGGCGATGCGCTCCACTGACTGCAAATCAGGCTTGAACTCTCTTGCTGACTGGATCGCTCAGGATGAAGCGATGAGTGGTCTTCGTACTCATAACCCAGCGACTCTGGTCGATCTTGCTCAGCATCTCGTCAGCCTACCGGAGGGGGTGGCGCTCGACGCTATCAACATCTTGGGAGCATGGGGAGTTCACTCAGATCTGGTAGCAGCCGACGCGGCCATGCGCTGGCTTACATCCTTCTTCCTCGCGCCGGGCACTGCCGCTGAACGTGCAGCGGGTGCTGAACTAGTTGCGACGGTGCTGAAAGTCGACCTCGTTCGCTAATGCGCCTGACAGACTTTTGGCAGCGAATGAACGACCACTTTGGAGCGGGATACGCGCGCTCGTGGGCGCGAGACACGCGCTTGAGTCAGCTCGGCGGACAGACGGTCGAGGAGGCCCTGGCCGCTGGCGTCGAGACTCAGGACGTGTGGCGAGCGGTCTGGGCTTACGAGAAGTTGCCCGCCCGCGACCGCTAGCGGCAAGTGTCTCGCGACACGCCGAGACGAAGAAATGCCATTCGAACAGATGTTCGGGTAATGTCCCCACCTGACGAGATGATGCACAGCATCGCAGGTCGGGTCGAGAAATGTCACCACCCTTTCCTACGGTTCAGTGCATCAACCAACCTAGGAGAATCACATGGCAGCCACCCCAGGCAATGACCGCGACAAGGCACTCGATGCCGCGCTCGCGCAGATTGAGCGCCAGTTCGGCAAAGGCTCAGTTATGCGCCTCGGCGAAGAAGGTCGCGCACCAATCGAAGCAATTCCGACCGGTTCCGTCGCGCTCGACGTCGCACTTGGTATCGGCGGCCTCCCACGCGGTCGCGTCATCGAGATCTACGGTCCTGAATCTTCAGGTAAGACGACCGTGGCTCTTCACGCCATCGCTAACGCTCAAGCGCTAGGCGGTATCTGTGCGTTCATCGATGCTGAGCACGCGCTCGATCCAGAATATGCGAAGGCGCTAGGGGTCGACATCGACGCGCTTCTCGTCAGCCAGCCAGACACTGGTGAGCAGGCTCTCGAAATCACCGACATGCTGATTCGTTCAGGTGCCATTGCCCTCATCGTCATCGACTCGGTCGCAGCCCTCGTTCCTCGCGCCGAAATTGAAGGCGAAATGGGCGACAGCCACGTCGGTCTCCAGGCTCGCTTGATGTCGCAGGCATTGCGCAAGATCACGGGCGCCCTGGCTCAGTCGGGCACCACGGCGATCTTCATTAACCAGCTGCGCGAAAAGATCGGCGTTATGTTCGGTACGCCAGAAACCACCACCGGTGGCCGTGCACTCAAGTTCTACTCATCTGTGCGTCTCGATGTGCGTCGCATTGAGAGCCTGAAGGATGGCACCGACGTCGTCGGCAACCGCACCCGCGTCAAGGTCGTCAAGAACAAGGTTGCTCCACCGTTCAAGCAGGCCGAATTCGACATTCTGTACGGCGAAGGCATCAGCCGTGAGGGCAGCTTGATCGACATGGGCGTCGAACATGGCGTCATCCGCAAGGCCGGCGCCTGGTACACCTACGAAGGTGACCAGCTCGGCCAGGGCAAGGAGAACGCACGTACTTTCCTTCGCGACAATCCCGACTTGGCACTCGATATCGAAACCAAGATCAAGGCAAAGCTTGGCCTTGGTGTTCAGCCTGCTGAAGCTGATGCAGAAAAGCCAGCAGCAACAGCCTGAATCAACTCCTGAGGTTGATGCTGAGTCAGCCGTGCGCAATCTGGTTTTGCGCCGGCTGACTCAGCGCGCATATACGCGTCATCAACTCGAGGAGTACCTTGCGCGCAAGAATGCTGATAGCGAGGTTGTCTCTAAAGTTCTCGATCGATTCAGCGAGGTCGGTCTGATTGATGATGCTGAATACGCAGCCGAATTTGTGCGTGCACGTCGTGCAGTCAAAGGTAGTGGGCCGTCCGTGTTACGGATGGAACTTAAGAAGCGCGGTATCAGCGAAGAGCTCATTCTCAAAGCAGTAGAAGATCGCACGGGCGAAGACATTGATGTCGCCCGCGATATCGCGCACCGAAAGCTGCAGTCGCTCTCACGTTTTGATGCTGCTACCCAGAATCGTCGTCTCGTAAGTTTCCTGGTACGCCGCGGCTACTCAGCATCGCTGGCTTACGGTCTTGTGCGAGAACTTATAGCCGCCGTCGAAGCCGACGACTAGGTCTGGCAACCTTTACCCATGACGAACAACGAAGTTCACCCAATTGTCTGGACTGGCGAGTGCATCACGCTTCTCGACCAAACGCTCCTCCCATCCGAAGAGACCTATGTTGACATTCAAACTGTCGATGCCCTCGTGGATGCCATCTCCCGACTAGTTGTGCGTGGTGCGCCAGCGCTTGGCGCTGTTGGTGCTTATGGCGTTGCTCTGGCAATGGTGCAAGGTGAGCGCGAAGACTGGAGCGCTGACGAACTGCACGAAAACATCCTGCGGATTCGCAATGCGCGTCCAACCGCCGTCAATCTTGCTTGGGGCGTTGATCGTGTTCTCCCACTCGTGGAGTCGGGTCTCGCGGCCGTTGTTGCTGATGCAGATGCTGTCAGTGCAGAAGATGCAGCAGCCAATCGAGCAATGGGTCGCATCGGTGCCGATTGGATTGAGGCCAATGTCGAGCGTCGTCCGCTGCGGCTACTGACTCACTGCAACACCGGCACTTTGGCGACCACTTACTGGGGAACGGCGCTCGGCGTCATCCGTGAACTCCATGAGCGTGGCCTGGTTGAACTTGTGTATGCAGACGAGACCCGGCCGCTCTTGCAGGGTGCGCGCTTGACTGCCTGGGAACTCGATCGCGCTGGTATCGCCCACGTAGTTCAGTCAGATGGTGCTGCGGCGAGCACTATCTTGCGTGGCCTCGTCGATGTCGCACTGATTGGCGCCGATCGCATTGCTGCTAACGGCGATTCCGCCAACAAGATTGGCAGCGTGTCCGT
>JBDLPZ010000134.1:0-5385 GCA_039800825.1 Actinomycetota bacterium | reverse complement strand
TGCCTAAAACTTACTGAGTTTCGATCTTTTGTTGAGCCTCATCGAGTGCTTCTTGTGGTGTCTTCACACCATCAAGTACCTGAGCGATGGCGGTGTTGAGTGCATCTGCCATCTTGAGGTCATAGCCCGTGTCAGGTGGCGCGACGATGGAGGCACCGGAGTTCAGCAGATCAACCATTGACTGACTGAGTGCATCAAGCGAACCTGCATCTGGCGATTTCGCCACAACAGCGAAGCCTGCCTCTGCCCATGCCTTAACTAGGTCTGGAGCGAACAAGTACTTCATGAACTCAACAGCCTTTTCTTGCTTGGTGCTCTTGGCGTTGATGATGTAACCCGTCGTCACACCCATGATGCTGTCCTGTGCACCGGCGCCGCTGTCGATTGCAGGCAGGTTGAACCAGTCCATGTTCATGTCAGGTGCTTCTTCTTGAGCGATGCCGACGATCCAAGAGCCGATTGGGAGCATGGCGGCGTTGCCCTGGAGGAAGAGGTTGTAGCCCTCGTTGTCTGGGATGGTGTTGGCGCTTGCGTTGACGTAGCCGCCCTTCTGCAGGTCGGTGAGGTAAGTCAGACCCGCGACGAACTCAGGTGAGTTCATTGGCATCTGCTTGCTCATGACCTTGTCGTAGGTGTCTTCACCAGCGACGCGAGAGATCAAGTGACCAATCCAGTTGCCGGCGACCCAGAGGTCTTTGTTGCCGACTGCGAGTGGCGTGATGTCCTTGGCCTTCAACTTGCCGCAGAGCGCGAGGAATTCTTCCCACGTCGTAGGAGCGGTGAGACCGTTGGCAGCAAAGATGTCTTTGTTGTACCAAATGACGTTGGTGACGTCAGATGAGAAAGGCACCATATAAACCTTGCCGTTGACGCTGGTCGTACCGAAGGCGCCTTCGTTGAACAGGCCGTCGAGACCCGTCGACGAAATCAAGTCCGTGATGTCAGCCGCGTATCCGTCATCAACCTTGTTGGCCAGACGTGCGCCGGCCCACTCGAAGTAGATGTCAGGTGCGTTGTTGCTGGTGAGCAGGTTCTGCAAGCCGACGGTCTGGTACAGGTCGTCGTTTTGAACCTGGAACTCAACTTCCCAGCCAGGGTTGTCGGCCTTGAAAGCGGCTGCTGCCTGGTCCCAAACCTTTTGTCCGTCAGAGCCGTTGCTGCCGAAGGCGATGCGCAAAGTCTGGTCTGCTTCTTCCGATGGAGAACTGCACGCACTGGTGAAAGCAATGGACATCATCGCAATCGACAATACGAGTAATCGACGGAACCTCTTTCGATCTATCCTCATTCTTCTTCCTTTACTTTCATAGTGCGGTGACTCGACCTTGGAACTGTCGAATCAGTTCTTGGTTATGTTCATCTCCACCAGCGATGTTGGCGCTGGTAAAAACTGCTGGTTCTACATTGCGAGCGCGCATTTTCTCGGCGCATTTGATGGCTAACGCGTTGACGATGGCGGCGTTGACGACTGTGGAAGTCGGGCCCATTCGAAGTTCGGTGTCAGCGATCGTGACACTGGCGTCACCTGGTTGGCCGTGGTTGTCGAGAGTGATGTCCGCGATTTCGTGAAGCTTCTCAGAGTGCGAGCGGGCTTGTTGTGACTGCGCGTGAGCGAGACTCGTCAAAGCGATGACCGGTACGCCAGCCTTGCGCGCGGTGCGTGCCATATCAATTGTCGCCTGATTGCCGCCGCTGTTAGAGATCAGCATCAAGACGTCGCGGTCGCTGATGTTGTGCTGCGCAAACACCGCAGATGCATCGAGTGGGCTGCGTTCTTTTTGGCTGCTATCGGATGCGGACTCGTGCAACATCAATGCTGGAATCAAGATTGGGTTGATGTTTGCGAAACCACCTGCGCGATAAAAGAGTTCGAGCGCGATGACATGCGAGTGGCCAGTGCCGAATGCGTGCAGCATCCCGCCTTTTTCGAATGCGCGTGAAATGAGTTCTGCCGCTTGGTCGATTGGGCCGGTGAGGTCCGCCTCCACCAACTGCAACAGTTGCTGCAGCATTGCTAGATACGTGGTCGATGAGTCCATCAGTTATCCCCCCTGTTTGCACTTCGGACTGCACTGAGCTTTACGTGATAACGATCAGCGCGATACCAACACGTCGCCGCCATAATCCGGCGCCCGTCTGTGTCTACATCAATCATCTCGATGCGCATGACTGGTTCTCCTGTCGCCACGCCCAAGAGCTTGGCAATGTTTGCGGCAGCCGTGCCGACTGAGATGTCGACGTTTGCTGACGAAACATTGATTGAGTAATTGCGTGCAAGGGTTTGGTAGAGCGAGCCAGCCAAGTCCTCGTCGCTGAGTTCAAGTCCGACCGCGTCCGGAATCGTCACAATCTCGACGGCGATTGGATCACCATCGCCGCAGCGCACTCGCGTGATTCGTTGTGCTGGTGCCCCGACTGGTGCCCCGAGCAACGTCGCGGTCGAAAGTGGAAGTTCAAGTTTCTCGCGCTCGACGAGGATGCTTGAAGGCGTGAGGCCACGGGCATTCATCTCGTCAGTGAACGACGCCATCTGCATGCGGCTAGCGATCATCGGACGACGGATGTACGTGCCCGAACCAACGCGGCGCTCGAGCCGTCCGTCGCGCACGAAGGCATCTATAAATCGGCGGAGGGTCATTCGGGCGACACCCAGCTGTTCGGCGAGGTCGCGCTCAGGTGGGAGGCGTTGGCCGGAATGGCCCGTGCTGACCATCTCTTCGAGCTTGCTTCGAATCTCAGCTTCGTTGAGTTTGGCCACGGCGCACCTCCTTGGCGTCGCAAACTATCCCGTGACTCTCGCGTAGTTAAGCGTTTCCAAAGATTTTCTTAGACCAATTTCATGCGTGGAGAGAGCCGCACCTAGACCAATTCGAAGCCTCTACCCGATTTTTCACATGCGGAACCACCTCGCGCGGCACAATCGCGTCATGAAGCTTCGGCCAGCGACTCGCGATGATCTCGCCGCGTGCCTCGCTGTCTGCCTCGGCACCGGCGACTCAGGTCAGGATGCGAGTCACCTTTTCAGTCTGCCCGAACTTCTCGGCGACATTTTCGTCGCGCCTTACATTGAGTTCTGTCTCGACTTTGCGTGGGTGCTCCTCGACGACGCAGACGCTGTGTGCGGTTACGTGCTCGGCTGCCCCGACAACGAACGCTTCGAACAACAGCTTCAGTCGCAGTGGTGGCCGGCGATGCGCTCTAAGTACGCCGATGCCGTCGCCATCACCAAAGATGACGCTGACTGCCTCGCGTTTATTGCAGCTCCGTCATCTGCGCCGGCAGAAGTCCTCAGTGCATTTCCCGCACATGGCCACATTGACTTGTTAGCGCCTGCCCAAGGCCAAGGCTGGGGCGTCACGATGATGAACACCATGATGGATGCGTTGAAGGCTGCGGGTATACCTGGCATGTATCTCGATGTCAGCGTCGTGAATCTGCGTGCGCAGACGTTTTATGCACGACTAGGTTTCGCCGAGATCACTCGCGCAGGCGAATCGGTGTACTTAGGAATTAACTTCTAGTCGCTGCGCTGCATAGAGGCCGGCGCCGATTGCACCCGCCTGCCCACCGAGCTGCGCGAGGCGCAATGCCGGCGTCGGCAGATAGGCAGCTGACAACAGCTTTGCTTTCACCGCGGATTCAATGTGTTTCAAGAGTGGTTGCGCATCTGCACTGATTGCACCACCGATGACGATGACTGCTGGATCAAACAGTGCGATGAGCGGGACGAGACCGTTCGTGAGTGACTCAATCCATGGCGTGACGACGGCTTGCGCTGCTGGTGCATCGCTTAATGCTTCTTCGAAACTCATACCTGCAGCAGAAAGTTGTGCGCTCAATGCACGCGCGCTCGCGACGGTTTCCCAACAATTTCGCTGACCGCATGGGCATTCGGTGTTGATACCCGCGATCGGCATATGACCTGCATTGCCTGCGGCGCCATGCGCTCCGCGCCACACGGTGCCGTTGACGACCTGCGCGACGCCGATGCCAGTACCGAGTGCGACGAAGAGTGAAGACGTACTGCCTGTGGCAGCGCCGGCGTGCGCTTCGGCGAGAGCTGCGAGATTGGCATCACCATCGAGAAATACTGGGAGGCCCATCGCGGTTGAGATGTGCTCAACGAGTGGGAAGTCGCGCCAGTCGAGATTGGCGGCGTAAATCACTTCAGTCTGCTCGAGATTGAGATAACCAGGCGACCCAACGCCGATCGCCGTGACTGGGTCTGCGCTGGCGTTGATCAGCTCGATCGCGGCGCGAAGGATGACATCGAGAACGTCGGCACCGTTGTGCGCCACCGTCTTGAAAGTGCCATCGATTAGGCCTTCGCTGGTAGTCAGCGCAAACTTGATGGAGCTGCCGCCGATGTCGATGCCGAGAAATGAACTCACTCATCAAGGTTATGCGAGGTTGGGGTGAGGTTTAGCATTATCAGATGCGTGCAGTGCAGTTCCGCGAGTTCGGCGGCGAGATTGAAGTAGTCGACGTGCCGATGCCACAGCCTGGTGCTGGTGGCGTCGTCATCAAGGTGGAAGCGACTGGCCTCTGCCGCTCCGACTGGCATGCGTGGCAAGGTCACGACACAGACATCACCGTGTTTCCGCATGTTCTCGGTCACGAGTTCGCTGGCGTCGTGGCCGCAGTGGGCGAAGGTGTCACTCGCGTTGCGGTCGGGGATCGAGTCGCAGTGCCGTTCGTGTGTGGCTGCGGAGAGTGCGAGTGGTGCTTGTCCGGCAACGCGCAGGTCTGTCCGACGCAGTGGCAGCCGGGTTTCAGCGGTCCGGGTTCGTACGCGGAATATGTGGCAATCCCGAATGCCGACTTCAACGCAGTGGTTTTGCCCGATGAAGTGAGCTTCGATGTTGCGGCAAGTTTGGGCTGCCGGTTCGCGACATCGTTTCGCGCGATCGTCGAAGTAGCTCGCGTGCAGCCGGGCGAAAGCGTCGCCGTCTTCGGCTGTGGCGGCGTCGGTCTCGCGGCCGTCATGATTGCGGCGTCACGAGGTGCGACCGTGTTCGCTGTCGACGTTAATGACTCAGCGCTGGCACTGGCTTCTGCTGCTGGTGCCGAGCATGTGCTTAATGCTGGTTCTGCCGATGTGGTCACTGCGATTCGTGAGCTGACTCACGGCGGCGTTGATGTGTCCGTCGATGCACTCGGCAGCATTGCTACCGCTGACTCCGCAGTGCGCGCACTCCGACTTCAAGGTCGCCACGTGCAGATTGGTTTGTTGTTGCCGGAGGCGATTGGCGACCGCGCGACACTGCCAATGCATCTTGTGATTGGTCGTGAACTTCAAGTTTTGGGGAGCCATGGAATGTCCGCTCGCAGTTATCCAGCGATGCTGGCCGACATTGCGTCAGGTCTACTAGACCCCGGCAGCTT
>JBDLPZ010000133.1:0-2883 GCA_039800825.1 Actinomycetota bacterium | reverse complement strand
GACGCATGGAGAGTTTGGTCCAAGAGTCATTTCGACGAGTTCGGCTTGACCTGAGCGGAAGGTCAAGAGTCGAACAAGGTCACCAACAGTCACAGCCTCTTCGACAAGCGCAGACATCATTCGCGGCGTCGACACTGCTACGTCCACGCCCCAGGACTCATCAAACATCCATTCGTTCTTTGGATGATTGACTCGAGCGACAACACGTGGCACGCCGTATTCGGTCTTCGCAAGAAGAGAAACCACGAGATTGACCTTGTCATCGCCAGTCGCGGCAATCATGACTTGGCAGCTTGCGAGATCTGCGCTCTCGAGTGCTGCAGCCTCGCATGCATCTGCAACAAGAACGCGGGTGCCTTCAAATGCGTCTGGACGAACGTTTGCTGCATCTTTGTCGATCAGTAAGACGTCATGGCCATTCTGCGTCAATTCGCGCGCAATCGAACGGCCGACTTTGCCTGCGCCTGCAATAGCTACTTTCACGACAATTCCTAGTGTTCTGCTGGCGGGTTGGAGAAGATGCGCATGACTTCGGCTTGCTCATCGAGTCTGAAGATTGCATGAACGATGTCACGTTCCTGCACGACCAAGTCCTTATGCGGCAAAATCGCATCGCCGAAGCGATTGACGTAACCGATGCGCGCACCCGATTCGCTTCCCAGCCGGCTGACCTTATGGCCGATCCACGCTTCGTGGAATGGCAATTCGGCGAGTGCGAGTGAGCCAGTGCTGTCGCGGTATTCCTCGGCGGCGATTGGCTGAATGCGGCGAATGATCTGTTGAGTCGTCCATGCCACCGTCGCGACGGTCTCGATGCCCAGGCGCTGATAAATCTCAGCCCGACGGGGATCGTAAATGCGAGCGACGACAGTTGGAACGCCAAAGGTTTCGCGAGCTACACGAGCCGAAATGATGTTGGAGTTATCTCCACTCGATACCGCTGCAAATGCATCTGCGCGCTCGATGCCGGCTTCGCGAAGTCGGTCGCGATCAAAGCCCACGCCTGTGATTGTGCGACCAGCAAAGCTCGAGCTGAGTTTGCGGAAAGCAGTAGCGTCTTGGTCGATGACTGCTACCGAATGACCAGCGTGATCAAGCTTTTCAGCGAGTGCGCTACCGACGCGCCCACAGCCCATAATCACTACATGCACAAGGGCCTCCTGGCCACTGATTTGAGACAACGGAGTTAAGACTAGTGCCGAAGCGACCCTGCGCCGTGTGCACGGCACGAGTCAATCAATGTGGTCAAACCCCTACGATGCGCACGTGGGTTTGGTCTCGATTCTGAAGCGCGCACTGCTCGGTCGCGCGATGCGCAGCGAACAACTAGGAGAGACACTCCTACCTAAGCGTCTGGCGCTTCCGGTCTTTGCTTCGGATGCACTCTCATCCAACGCGTATGCCACCCAAGAAATCTTGATGGTTCTCGCAATTGGCGGTGTGGCGTTCACGAACTACGCGCCTCTAATTGCTGGCGCAGTCGTCGCAGTCTTCTTCGTTGTGGTGGCGTCGTATCGCCAAAACGTGCATGCGTATCCGTCGGGCGGCGGCGACTACGAGGTTGTTACGACGAACCTCGGTCCAAGGGCCGGCGTCTTCGTCGCGAGCGCTCTGCTCATCGACTACGTCATGACCGTGGCGGTATCGATTTCATCGGCAGTCGCCAACATTGCCTCGGCCGTTCCTGGCGTTGCGCAAAACGCAACTCAGTGGGCGGTGGCTTTCATCGTCCTTATCACCGCCATCAACTTGCGCGGTGTTCGCGAATCTGGAGCGGCCTTCGCAATCCCGACGTACGCTTTCATGGTCGCGACCTTCTTGATGATTGGTTTCGCTGCCTACCGAATGGCTCGCGGTGAAGTGATTGAAGCTGAAAGCGCGCACTGGGAGATTCAGGCGGAAGGCTCTTATGCCGGTGCAGCGCTGCTGTTCCTGCTTGCTCGGGCCTTTTCGTCAGGCACGACGGCACTGACAGGCATTGAGGCCATCAGCAATGGCGTACCAGCCTTCCGAAAGCCGAAGTCCAAGAATGCGGCGACAACGCTGCTCATGTTGGGCTTGATCGCGACTTCGATGTTCTCTGGCATCACGTGGCTCGCATTGCACACGGGTGTCAAGGTCACGGAGTTTGATGAACAACTCATCGGCTTGCCTGAAGGCCAGCACCAAAAGACGGTGATCGCTCAGGTTGCTGCGGCGGTATTTGCAAACGTCCCAGCTGGCTTCTACTTCGTGGCCTCAACTACCGCCCTGATTCTCGTTCTCGCGGCCAACACGGCCTTCAACGGTTTCCCGGTGCTCGGTTCGATTCTTGCGCGTGATGGATTCCTGCCACGCCAGCTCCACACTCGCGGTGATCGTCTCGCGTTTTCAAACGGCATCATCATGCTCGCGGCGATTGCGGTAGCGCTCGTCATCGCATACAAGGCGGACGTCTCGAAGCTCATTCAGCTGTACATCCTCGGCGTCTTCGTGAGCTTCACATTGAGCCAACTCGGCATGATCAAGCATTGGACGCGCCTCCTCAAAGACGAGACTGATCCACTGCAGCGCCGAGTCATGCTTCGCAGTCGCATCATCAACGGCATCGGCTTTGTGATGACTGGACTTGTTCTCATCATCGTTCTCGCGACCAAGTTCACTCACGGCGCATGGATTGTATGTATCGCTATGCCTGCTCTGTACGTGGTGATGCGCGCTATCCGCACGCACTATGACCGGGTACGCGATGAACTTCAGGTCGATCCTGATCAGAAGTCGACTCTGCCGAGTCGCGTGCATGCGATTGTGACCGTTTCAAAGGTGCACAAGGCGACGCTCCGTTCGCTCAACTACGCCCGCGCCTCACGCCCAACAATTCTTGAGGCCGTGACCGTGGATGTT
>JBDLPZ010000132.1:0-6498 GCA_039800825.1 Actinomycetota bacterium | reverse complement strand
GATCAATGTCGCGAGTTTCAAATAGTGCACCGGTGGCTTCGACATCGCGTTGAAGGTTTTTCGGTGGATTGCCGAAGCACCAGGTGAGTCGACCGCTCTGCGCGATTGAGATTGGGCCGTGACGGTAATCCATCGCAGGGTGAGTCTCTGCCCAGAACTGCGCGGTCTCACGAGTCTTGAGTGCAGCTTCGAAAGCCATCGCGATCGCCCAGCCTGTACCGAGGAAAGAAATCTGTTCGACGGCTGCGTACTCGTCGACTGGTACGTCGAGCATCTGGGCAGCTTGGGCCGCGATGGGAGCCAGGTCCTGTCCGATGTGGGCCCGGAGAAGAGCCAGCGAACTCGTCGCAAAGCGGGTCGACACGACTGACTGTTCACCGCAGAAGTCGAGGATGACGGCGTCGTCGGCTGCCTCGGTAGCTGGGGAGTCGCCCTGGGCCGTGATCACGACGGTCGGGACAGTCCCCTTCAGGCGCTGGAGAACTTCGACTGTCTCGGTGGTCGTGCCCGTGCGGGTGAGGGCGATGACGCGGTCGTAGCGGCGGGTGTAGTTCATCTCGCTGGCGGTGTAGGCGTCGGCCTCGCCGAGACCGAGGGACTCGCGCAGGCTCGCAAAGGCCATCGACATGAACCAGGAGGTGCCACACCCGACCACGGCTACCCGCTCGCCGGGGGCGGGCAGAACCGAGGCGTGGCTTGGTGCCACGGCGGCAGCCTGAAGCCAGTTCTCTGGCTGGGTCAGGATTTCTTGGTCGATGTGGAAACTCACAGAAGGCCTCTTTCGGTTCAGCCGCGCAGATCGTTATCTCTTGACGGACTGTCAAAGTATTGTAAAGTATCCTTACGAAAATCCAAAAGGTTACTAACATAAGATTTTCACGAACTTTCATACCAATACCCGCTAGATGGACAAGGGAGCGCGATGGCACCGACTTCTGCCCAAGCTGTGCCCTCCTACCTACGCGAAATCAATGAGCGCCGTGTGCTCGATGTTTTGCGGGAGAACGGCGCGGCCCATGCAGCGGAGGTTGCCCGCCTTGCTGGTTTGTCACGTCCGACCGCCGCACAGGTATTGCGCTCGCTGATTGACGTTGGACTAGTCCGAGAAGAAGTCCCAAGCGAAGACGATCCACGTCGGGCTCGCGCGATGTATTCGGCAATTGCCGACATCGGAGCAGTTCTCACCATCGACATCGGCGCCCGATTCGTCCGAGCAGGCGTTGCTGACCTCAACGGCGAAGTCCGTGCCAATGTCAGCCGTGCCATGGCCGACGTGCACCTCGGCGATGTTCTATCGCAGATGAATGCCGCTGTGACTGAGGCGCTGCAGATTGCGGACTTCACTCTTGATCAGGTTGTCACAGTCGTCGTCGGTTCGCCTGGTGTCGTCGATCAACAAGGCGGACAAATCGCCATCGCCGGCACAATCTCTGAGCTCGACGGCATTCCGCTCGGCGAAGTGGTGGCTCGCGAATTCAACTGCACGCCAGTGATCGAAAACGATGTCAATCTCGTCGCGATTGCTGAACAGACCTACGGTGCCGGCAAAGGCGTAGACAACTTTGTTGTTCTCTCGGTCGGTTCCGGCCTCGGTGCTGGTCTTACCCTCAACGGCAAGCTGCATCGCGGTCACCGCGGCGCTGCCGGTGAAATCTTCTACGTGCCTTTCGGCGATCCTTATGACAATTCGCGCAGCGTCAGTGACCCGAGCGGCGCCAAGATTGAAACACTGGCTGCGATGCTCGCGCCGCAGTATCCACAATCTCGAATCGCCGAGCCATACACCACCATCTCGATTTTCGAAGCTGCTCGCTACAAGGATCCACTCGCCCTTGCAGTTGTTGCAGATGTCGCGCAGCGAATTGCTCTCTACATCTCGACCATTACTGCAGTGGTGGATGTCGAACTCGTCATTCTCGGCGGCGGCATCGGTCGTCAGGCCGATGTATTGCTCGCTGAGATCCAAGCAGTTGTCGCTCGCATCGTTCCGTTTGCTCCTCGCATCGAAGTCTCATCACTCGGCGATACCGCTGTTTTGATGGGCGGTATTGCGATGGGTACCTCGATCGCACAGGACTTGGTATTTGCTGAGCGTTCAAACGCCTATCAGGCCGCACGCGACATGAGTGAGTTGTCTCGATGAGACTCGCGGTCATCGGCGGTGGCTCGACTTACACACCAGAATTGATTGATGGTGTGTTACGTCGCCGCGATCGACTGCCCATCACCGAGATCGCACTCTGCGATATCAACACTGAACGCCTCGACATCGTCGCTGGGTTCGCGCGCCGGATGGTCGCTCACTCTGGCGGCGGCATCACGATTCATACGACCAGCTCGCAGGCAGAGGCAGTTCGCGGTGCGCGCTTCGTTGTGAGTCAGTTCCGCATCGGTCAGCAGGCTGCGCGCCATCGCGATGAGTTACTCGGCCGTGAGTTCAATCTTGTTGGCCAAGAGACCGTCGGCGTCGGTGGATTCGCTAAAGGTCTGCGCACGATTCCGGTAGCACTCAAGCTCGCTGACACGATTCTCGCTGAAGCACCTGATGCGCAGCTTCTCAACTTCACGAATCCTGCCGGCATGATTACGGAAGCGCTACTACGCGAACGCCCGGCCCTCAACACGATCGGTCTGTGCAACGTTCCATGGAACGTCAAGAACGAAATCGCGACCACTCTCGGTTATTCGTTCAATCAGCTAGAACTCGACTACGTCGGTTTGAATCACTTGTCCTGGGTGCGCGGCATCAAAGCCGAAGGCGTCGACATCTCAGAAAGCGCCATCGGTGGCTTCCGTGGACTGACTGGCAAACAAGCGCCTGGCGATGACGATCCCATCTGGCATCCAGAGAACATCGATATTCTGGAGGCGATCCCCAACTACTACTTGCTGTACTACTACGAGACTCAGCAGTGGCTGCGCTACCAGCAGAACCATCCGACCCGCGCGAGTGAAGTCATGGCGATTGAGGCCGATTTGCTCAAGCAGTACGCCGATGAGTCGCTCGTCGAAAAGCCTGCCGACCTGATGAAGCGCGGCGGTGCGTACTACTCAGATTCTGCGGCTGAGTTGATGGCCGATATCGCCAGCGATGCGGGCACTATTCACATCGTCAATACTCGCAATGCCGGCGCCGTTCCCGGCATGAACGCCGATGTGGTCATGGAAATGCCAGCCGTAATCGGTGCCAACGGTGCGACGCCGATTGCGACATCTGCAATGCGTCCCGATATCAACGCGTTAGTGCGCTCGGTCAAAGACTTTGAGCTTCTCACTATTCGCGCTGCAGTCGATGCTGACGAAGATTCAGCACTCCGCGCTTTGATCACAAACCCACTCGGACCAGATCTCTCTGAAGCGCCGCAGGTGTGGAAGCGACTTAAAGAAGAACACCGAGGATTGCTGGGGGCACTCGATGACTGATCTCTTTCTCGGCGTAGACGGCGGGGGCACTAAGACGCACGCAGCGGTTATGGACGCTCAGGGCAACATCCTGGGACTCGGAGTCGCGGCGACGGGCAATTGGGAACGCGTTGGACTTGAGGCTAGCTCCGCTGCGCTCGCCGATGCGATGGATGCGGCTTTAGCGGAGAGCGGCCACAATCGAGGTGACGTCACGTCAGCGACGTTCGCACTCGCCGGCGTTGACTGGGATAGCGACGCGCACGCCATGCAGAAGATCATCGGCGGCTTCGGTTTGGGCTGTACACCGACGGTTATGAACGATGCGTTCGCAGTGCTGTACGCGGGCACGCCAGATGGTGTCGGCTGTGCGTCTATCGCTGGAACCGGCGGCAAGACAGTCGCTCGCGACGGTGTCGGCGCTGCCTCAACTCTCGGCATGGCACTCGGCGAAGGTGGCGGCGCGGGTCAGATCGTCGCCGAAGCTATGCGCGTTCTCGCGGAGATGCAGCACGGCCAGCGCCCAGCCACCGCGATGCTGGCAGAGGTGCTGACTGCGACTGGTCATACCGAAGCCGAGTCACTGTTCCAGGCAGTCGCACGTGATGGCTTTGATTTGCCTGAAGCGATGGCTCCTTTGTTCTTCGACCTTGCCTCGACAGGTGATCCAGCTGCGATTGATGTCATCGTGACCGTCGCACGTCAGCATGCCACCGATGTGCTTGGCATTGTGTCTCGACTGAAGTTTTCGGCTGGACCGATTAGTTTGATCTGCGCTGGCGGTTTGCACACCGCCGGTTCTTCGATTTTCAATGGCGCTTTTCAAGCCACCATCTCGGCTTCGTCGCACAAGTTCACTACGTGCATTCTTGATGTTGTGCCAGTGGTCGGTTCACTGATTCACGCGTTCAACGAACGCTGCGGCAGCATCGCCCAAGAAGTCCGCGATCGCGTGATTGCGCAGGCGCTTGAGCGCAACGACGATTTCCGCAACGCTATTTCACGAGCGAGTTAGGACTGACGTGGCAGGTTTTAAGGTCACTGGAGCAAGCGCAGAACAATCTCGCGTCATCGCCGCATTTGAAGCACGCCACGTAGCGAGTTTCGCGAGCGTTGAAGTCTCGCTCACGGTGGGACGCTGCTCAGCCATGACTCGGGAGACATACTGCCTCTCTGCCTCGCGCGATGGGGCTGCGATTACTGCGGCCGCTGACGTGACCGACCTTCACTCACTGCGTTGGGCTCTCAACCACTTGCGCCGCTGGCATATCGATGGCGACGGCGAGAACCTCTCTGTCGAGGCTCGCCCAGACTTCCGCTACCGCGGTGTGATCGAAGGTTTTTACGGCACCCCATGGACTCATGCTCAGCGTCTGCGCGGCATCGAAGCCTTCGGCGACTACAACATGAATATGTTCTTGGTCGCGCCTAAGGACGCGAAGTGGCAGCGCGCGCAGTGGCGCGAACCGCTCAGCGCCGCGTTTGTCACTGAGCTGTCACAACTCGTCTCACTCGGTGCCGACCATGGTGTCGATGTGTCGGCGTGTGTTTCGCCAGGTCTGTCGGTCGTCTACTCAAGCCAAGCTGATGTCGATGCTGTCGTAGCTAAATTCATGCAGCTCGCTGCCATTGGCTCGAAGCATTTCGGTCTGCTTCTCGATGACATTCCTGACACGCTGACGCATGAAGATGACATCGCGGCTTATCCCAACATCGCGGTCGCACACGCTGATTTTGCGAACCGGGTTCGCGAAACACTCATCGCTCAGATGCCGTCAGCCCACCTTATTCTGTGCCCGATGCATTACGCCGGTCGTGGCACCGAGCCGTACTGCCACGTGATGGGCGATGCGCTGCACCCGCAGATTGATCTGATGTGGACGGGCCGCGAAATTTGCAGCGGTTACCTCGACATTGCAGATGCGGTGGTCTTTGAGCGCAGCACTCGCCGTCCGCCGTTCTACTGGGACAACTACCCAGTTAACGACGGCTCGATGGCTACCCGACTTCATATCGGACCTATCGAAGGCCGCGAAGCTGGCTTGCACCGCTACTCAGCCGGCTTGCTCGCCAATCCGATGGAACATTTCGAGTCGTCCCTGCTGCCGCTCGGCACGATCGGCGATTACCTCTGGTCCACCACGACGTATGACGCCTGGAAGTCATGGGATTCAGTTCTGGCAGATCTCGTGCCGGTCGATGCCGACCGCGAGGCGATTCGCGAGTTCTTCCGCAACACGCTCGGCATGACAGGCGCATGGTCGCCTGCCTTCAACGTCATCATCGGCGAGTGTGCGACAGCATGGCGCAGCGGCCAGCCAGACGTCGCAGCTGCTGCAGCGCTGGCAGGCGCGGCACGAATTCGCAACGCCCACGCAGTCATTACGGCGGCAGACTTCTGTGCCCCTCTGATTCGCGCTGAGATTCAGCCCTGGCTCGACAAGTACGTACTCGGAGCTTCGTGGCTCGAGCGCATGGCCGCTGTCCTCTCTACCTGCAGCGTCGGGGCCGATGGTCAGCTCACCGCAAGTTCAGCGGCCGGCGTCGAACTCAATGACATCCGCGCGAACCTCAATACGAACGCCCGCAGGCTGTTCGGCGACGGTTTCGACATCATGCTCGGTGAACTAGCAGCGGAGATTGCTTACACCGACTAATAGACGTGGTGTGCGCAGTGTTGATCCCAGCTCCGCTGCGCACACCACCCCTTTTTCACCACTCCGGTGATGCCTGCCCGTAGGCTCCCCTCATGACTCTCGACACCTCAAATCCTTTCGCGCTGCCCAGCACTTTGCCGTACGAATTGCCGCCGTTTGCGGACATCCGCGACGAGCATTACGCGCCGGCTTTTTACGCAGGTATGGAAGAGCAACTAGCTGAAATCCAGGCCATCATCGACACTCCTGGCGAAGTGACCTTCGACAACACCATCGTTGCGATGGAGCGCAGCGGTCGCACGCTGTACCGCGTCGCCGTCGTGTTCTTCAACAAGTCGTCGAGCGACACCAACGACACCATCGATGCCATCGAGGCCGAGATTGCCCCGAAGCTCGCGGTCCACACCGACTCGATTTACCTCAACCCAGCGTTGTTCGC
>JBDLPZ010000131.1:0-9206 GCA_039800825.1 Actinomycetota bacterium | reverse complement strand
CTCCATCGCGTGTGTGCCGAAGTGCGTTACCTCGGCTCGTACCCACGCCACGACGGCGCCATCCCGACCGTGCGTCAGGGTGTCAGCGACGAAGACTTCAGCGATGCCAGCGAATGGCTCTCAAACCTTCGCGCCAAGGGCATCTCTTAATTCATCACCCACTCTGGTACGTGGATTTGTCATTTACGACAAATCCACGGATTTGAGCACGGTTTTTGATGAGGTGGTACGTGAATCTGTCGCTGGGCGACAAATCGCCGTACCACCCCTGGGCTGAGTAGTGAATTAGCGCAGCGAATTAACGCTGTGAATTAACGCAGGCGCAGTGAGTTGGATACGACGAGCACACTAGATGCACTCATCGCGATGCCGGCAATCATCGGATTGAGATTGCCAGAGATTGCGAGCGGAATCGCAGCGATGTTGTAGCCGAATGCCCACACGAGATTCTGCTTAATCACGCGTAGTGTGCGCTGCGACAGTGCGAGTGCGGTTGGCACGAGCGACAAGTCTGGGCGCAGCAGTGTGATGTCTGCGGTGGCGCGGGCGACAGCAGTGCCACGACCCATTGCGATGCCGATGTCGGCCTGCGCGAGTGCAGGTGCGTCGTTCGAGCCGTCGCCGACCATTGCGACGATTCGGCCTTGCGATTGGAATTCGCGCACGATCTCAATCTTCTGATCAGGAGTCAGCTCTGCGCGGACTTCGTCGATGCCGAGTTCGGCACCGACTGCCTCAGCAACGCTCGCCCGGTCGCCACTGGCCATGACCGTGCGAATGCCACGCGACTTGAGGGTGCTGACCGTCGCGGCAGATGACTGGTCCACGCTGTCGGCGACATCGACGGAACCCACGACCTCGCCATCGATGAACAAGTATGAGCGAGTGCCTACGCCAGCGTCGGAGTAATCGAGTTCAGGATGGAATGCGCGTCCGCCGAATTCGACGACCTGACCGTTCCAAGAGCCGCGCACACCCTTGCCGGGTGCGGCGATGACATTGAGCACTTCTGCGCGCGCTGAATCCGCGAGTGCTGCCGAAGTCGCAGCAGAAACCGGATGTGACGACGCGTCTGCGAGTGCGGCCATGAGTCCGCGGTATTCGTCGCGAATGTCCATGCCCGTGACACTCATCTGACCAGTCGTGAGAGTGCCCGTCTTGTCGAAGATAACGACGTCGACCTTGCGGCTGTTTTCAAACACTTCTGGCCCAGCGATGAGGATGCCTAAAGACGCTGCGCGACCTGAACCGACCACCAACGCAGTCGGCGTTGCGAGACCGAGTGCGCATGGACATGCGATCACGAGTACCGCGATCATCACGTCGACAGCGCGGTCAGCATCAATCAAGAAATACCACTCGAGGCCAGTGAACACAGTGACAACGAGAACGAATGGAACGAAGATGGCAGAGACTCGGTCGGCCAGACGCGCGATGTTGGCCTTGCCGGATTGTGCAGCGGCGACGAGCGATGCGATGCGAGCAACCTGTGAGCCAGCGCCCACAGCGACGACCTGCACTTGAAGCTCGCCTTCATGATTGATCGCGCCAGCTTGGACCTCAGAACCTACGCCCACTGAGCTCGGCATCGACTCGCCAGTGAGTAGAGCATTGCTCACACTCGAGACACCATCAGTGACGATGCCATCGACAGGAATCGTCGATTCGGTCGGAACCACCACGATGTCACCAGCGCGGAGTTCAGACACGGCAGTCTGGACGCGCACTCCGCCGACGAGCTGTAGCGCGGACTTAGGTGTGGCATCTGCGAGTGCTCGCAGAGAAGCGCCGGCCGCACGCTTGTTGCGTGCCTCAAGCCAACGACCAATCAGAACAAAGACCGGCACGACGACAGCGACGTCGATGTAGATATGTGGCTCGTGATGACCTGCAGCCTGAACTAGCTGCCAGATGGATCCGACATATGCGGCGATGATGCCGATACTGACGAGCGTGTCCATCGTCGTCGCGCGATGTCGAGCGTTGCGGAAAAAGGCACGATGCAGTGGCCACGCCGCCCACAGCACTACTGGTGTTGCGAGTGCAATCGTCACCCACGCCCAGTTAGCAAAGTGCAGCGAGTCGATCATCGCGATCGCGACCGTCGGAATCGCGAACAGTGCACCGAATTTCCAACGCAGCTTCAGGTCTTTCTCGTGAGCAGCTTCCCACGCGGCGACCTGCTCGTCGAGCAATGGGTTAGGGGGCAATGCGTTGTAGCCCGCGGCCGTCACCGCCGACACGAGAGTGTCGATTTCAATCTTGGGCGTGAAGTTAACGTGCGCAACACCAGTCGCGTAATTGACCGATGCTTCGACGCCCTCAATCTTGTTGAGTTTGCGTTCGATTCGCGATGCGCACGAAGCGCAAGTCATCCCCGTGACGACGAGATCGACCTGCGAAGTGTCGGACATGTTTATGCAGTGACGGTGTAACCGGCAGCAGCGACAGCTGCTTTGACTGCGTCTGAATCGACATCGCCTTCAGCGGTGACGGTGACAGCGCCAGTTTCGAGAACAACATCGACTGCGGTGACGCCGGCGATTTCGCCGACTTCTTCAGTGACGCTGTTGACGCAGTGACCGCAGGTCATGCCAGTGACGGTGAAAGTCTGAGTGCTCATTACTTATCCTCCTCGACTCACCGAGAGGTGAACCAATGTGTCAAAAATTTCACCGAGGTCTGAGTCGGCCGCAGCGAGTGATTGTGGAAACAGTGACGTCTCGGTCATGCCAGGGGCGACGTTGACTTCCAGGAACCAGACCCCACCGTTGCGATCCACGATCATGTCGCTGCGCGACAAGTCCCGAAGATCCAACGCAAGATGAGTGGTGATCGCGGTCTGCGCGACGAGCGCAGACACATCGTCACTGAGACGTGCAGGGCAGAAGAACTCCGTCACGCCAGCGGTGTAGCGCGCGGTGTAGTCGTAGACGCCGCCATCAGGCTGAATCTCTACGGCTGGAAGTGCGCTCGGTCCCACAACAGTATGAACGACTGAGACTGCGACTTCTATTCCTTCAATGAACTGCTCGACGATGGCGACATCGCCATAAGCGAACGCCGCGACCATCGCAGAAGGAAGTGCGTTGGCTTCGCGCACGACAGTCACTCCCAGAGACGAACCGCCACGCGCTGGCTTAACGATGGCTGGCAATCCCACGTGCGCAACTACTGCCTGCATGACGGCATCAGCACCGAGCTCGCGGAAAGTCGAGTGCGGCAATGAGACGCCCGCCGGCACTGCAATGCCTGCGCTTTCGATAATCGACTTCGCAATCGCTTTGTCGAATGCCACCCGACATGCATGTGGAGTCGAACCAACGTAAGGCAGCTTCAGAGCCTCGAGCACTTCGCGCAACGTTCCGTCTTCGCCCGCTGCGCCATGAAGCATCGGAATCACGCAGTCAGGTCGACGTGCTTGCAGCTTGGTGAGTAGCTGCGCATCAGTGTCGAGAACATCGACCTCATGACCGCGATCGCGCAGCGCATCAGCGACGCGACGACCTGAGCGCTCGGACACGTCGCGTTCATGCGACAGGCCACCCGCTAGTACGACGATGTACATGAAAACCTCATCTATCGAACGTGTGGCGCAGGCGTCGATCCGAACGTCGGCATATCGGTATGCGGCAAAGCATCCGGACCAAACGTCGCAATCAACTCAAGCTCTTGTTCGACCACGCTCGCCAAACGGCGGACGCCTTCTTTGATGCGTTCAGGAGTCGGGTAGCAGTACGACAAGCGCAACGACTGACGACCTTGGCCATCGACGTAGAAACCAGTGCCTGGCACGTATGCGACTAGTGCGTTGACGGCGCGCGGCAACATTGCACGAGAGTCGAGGCCTTCAGGCAACGTCACCCATGAATAGAAACCGCCGGTCGGCACAGTCCAGGTCGTGCCCGCAGGCATGAGCACTTTCATTGTGTCGATGAGTGCATCGCGACGTTCGCGATAAACATCACGAAACACAGCGACTTGGTCACGCCAAGGCTTGGTCGCGAGATACGAACTCACCGTGAATTGCGCGTAGTTCGAGGGGCACAACACTGCAGATTCTGCAGCGAGCACGAGCTTCTCGCGCACACCATGAGGTGCCAGCGCCCAGCCCACACGAAGACCAGAGGCGATTGTCTTTGAGAATGAGCCCAAGTACACAACGCCGTCTGCGTCGTCGGCGCGGATTGCTCGCGGCACTACGCCATCGAAGCCGAGCAAGCCATAAGGGTCATCTTCAAGAATCAAGACGCCGTTGGACTTACCGACTTCAAGAACGTCGCGACGACGATCGGGACCCTGAGTGATGCCACCTGGATTGTGATACGAAGGAATCGTGTAGATCAGTTTGATCTTCTTGCCTTCGAGCTTGAGGCGCGCGATGGTCTCTTCGAGAGCGACAGGATCAAGACCCTGTTCGTCCATCGGCACATGCACCACTTCGCACTCATAAGCACGGAAGACGCCGAGTGCGCCGACATACGAAGGACTCTCGACCAGCACGACGTCGCCTGGATCGCAGAACACGCGAACGACGAGATCGAGTGCCATCTGAGAACCAGTGGTGACGACGATGTCGTCAGGGTGAGCATGAATTCCAACCTCGGCCATAACCTCAGTGATCTGCTCGCGTAAGACGGGGTCGCCCTGGCCGGAGCCGTACTGAAGCGCGACGGCGCCGCGGTCACGGATCATCGCCGCGATCGTGTCGGCCATCTCCTCGAGGGGCAGAGCGCTGACATACGGCATGCCGCCAGCAAGCGAAACAACTTCGGGTCGGGAGGCGACGGCAAACAACGAGCGGATTTCGCTAGCTGTCATGCTCGACGCCCGACTGGCGTAGGCCGACACCCATGGGTCTAGTCGGGATCCCGCCGCAGCCGCTGGCAGAGAATCTGCATGGGCAGTGGTAGCTGGGATCGATTCGGTCGAATTTGTCATCGCACACCTCCTTTGAGGGGGCGATTCTCCCCGATTGGGGCCGCTGAGCGCATCTACCCCAGAAAATGGACGATTCTTGGTTTCTGTTCCTAAGTTACTCGTGGTTAACTTAGCCATGGAACGAGGGATTTGGCCCTCATCCGGACCGTTCGAAAAGTCGAAGGGGGTGAGCCATGAAGCTCTTCAAAGGATTGCTCGCGCTAGTCATCGTCGGCGTGGTCGCAGGTTTCGTTATGAGCCTGATTGCCCCAGCGATGCAGACGAATCCATTCGATTTCGGCGACGATGATCTCGACGACGGCACCGAGGATTTGTTCTAGCCTAGATGAGCGCCTGCGCTTAAGCGACAGGCTCGAAAAACTTCACAATGCCGTCGCAGATACCGGCGGCAAGTTGATCTTGATAAGCGGGGTCCCCGAGTGCGGCGGCCTCGCTTTCGTTTGTAACGTAGCCGACGTCGAGGCGGACGGCCGCCATGCGCGTGAGTCGCAAAATATCCCAGGTGCGGCCATGCACTTTGCAATCTTCTGCGAACGACCTCGACAACACCGCTGAATGAATGCGCATCGCAGCGCGCTCACCGATGTGTGACCAGCCACTGCTGGGGGATCCGTAATGGAAGGCCGCTACACCAGCCGCATTCGGCGACGTTGCTGCATCGCAATGCAAAGAAATCAGCAAGTCGGCATCGACATCGTTAGCGAGACTTGCACGCTCTGCGTCAGTCGCATCGGTTGGATTCTGAAGTGGTCGTGTCAGCACGACAGTCGCGCCGTGCGCGGCGAGCCGACCTTGAAGTCGTGCCGCAATAGCGCTGACGACATCAACTTCGCGAATGTTGTTGGCGCAGACGCCTGCGTCATCGCCACCATGACCTGGATCAATGACGATGGTCTTGTCGCGCACACCAGTGCGCACCGAATCCATCCATGCAGAGTGACGAAGCTTCTCGGCCTGACCACCAGAAACAGTGCGATTTAAACGCTTAAGCGCCGCGAACGTCTCAGTGCCTGCGATGCCATCGACCTCGACGCCCACCGAACGTTGAAACTCTTTGAGAGCTGCTTCAGTGCGCACGCCGAAGATGCCATCGACTTTGCCGGCATCAAATCCCATTGTCGAAAGTCGCTGCTGCAATGAGATGACGTCGTCACCATGGCTTAAGTGACCAGGCGTGAACGACAGTGGACGATCGCCCAGCGACCAACGCGCCTCATCAATGCGCTGCAGAGTGTGCGGTCCGATGATGCCATCGATATTCAGGCCGCGCGCTTGTTGAAATGCGCGCACGGCTTGGTCCATGCGATCATCAAAGAAATCAGGTTCAGAACACTCAACTGGAAAACCAATGAGTGCCAACTTGGCTCGGATCTCGCCGACGGCGACATCACGGTCGCCTCGTCGAAGCAAGCGAGCCACGCTCGATGCCTCTACAGGTATGCAGCGAGATCTGCGAGCAGAGCCGTCTTTGGCTTTGCACCGATGATCTGCTTCACGACCTGACCGCCAACGTAAACGTTGAGGGTCGGGATGCTGGTGACGCGTGCGTTGGCAGCGGTCACTGGGTTTTCATCCACGTTGAGCTTTGCGATCGTGATCTTGCCGGCGTACTCGCCTGCAATTTCTTCAAGGATCGGAGCGACCATGCGGCATGGTCCGCACCATTCAGCCCAGAAGTCGACGACGACTGGAATGTTGCTCTTGAGAACGTCAGCATCGAACGATGCGTCGGTGGTGACGATGGTGTTTGCTCCCATGTGGAACTCCTTGAAGTGAGGGGCGAAGCCTAAGAGATTATGAGTGGTGGTGTGCGAGCCAGCGCTCAGCGTCGAGCGCGGCGGCGCAGCCGGAGCCGGCAGCCGTGATGGCCTGGCGGTAGGTGTGGTCGACGAGGTCGCCAGCAGCGAAGACGCCGTCGAGGTTGGTCGCCGTTGAGCGGCCTTGAACCTTGACGTAACCAGCGTCATCGAGATCAACGATGCCCTTGATGAGCTCGTTGCGTGGGTCGTGGCCGATTGCCACGAACAGGCCGGTGACAGCGAGCTCTGACTCGGAGCCATCGACGGTGTTCTGAAGGCGGACGGCGCTGACCTGCTCGTCGCCGAGGACTTCGAGAACCTGTGAGTTCCAGACGAACTCAAGCTTTGGATCCTTCTCCGCCTTCTCAATCATGATCTTGGAGGCGCGCAAGGTGTCGCGACGGTGGATCAAGTAGACCTTCTCAGCGAAGCGGGTGAGGAAGGTCGCTTCTTCGACAGCGCTATCTCCGCCACCGACCACGGCGATGGTCTGGCCGCGGAAGAAGAAGCCGTCGCAGGTGGCACACCAAGAGACGCCGTGACCTGAGAGGCGCTTCTCGTTGGGCACACCGAGCTCGCGGTAAGCAGAACCCATTGCGAGGATGATGGCTTTAGCTGAGTAGGTCTTGCCGGAGCCGTCGGTGACGGTCTTGATGGGGCCAGTGAGGTCGACGGCGGTGACGTCGTCGGTGATGAATTGAGCGCCGAACTTGTCGGCCTGCGCACGCATGTTTTCCATCAGCGCAGGTCCCATGATGCCATCAGGGAAACCTGGGAAGTTCTCAACTTCGGTGGTGTTCATGAGCGCGCCACCAGCGGTGACCGCACCTTCAAAGATCAGCGGCTGCAACTGTGCGCGGGCAGCGTAGAGAGCTGCGGTGTAACCCGATGGGCCCGAGCCGATGATGATGAGATTGCGTACTTCAGTGGTCACAAGAACTCCGAGATGAAGAGTGGTAATTACCTGTAACGAGTCTAGGCGGTCGGTTATTTCCCGAGGCGGGCGCGCACCATGGCGAGGGCTCGGCCGACCTCGTCGACCTTCAGCAGGTGGGCGAGAGCGATGAAAACGAGTCCGCCGACCAACCAGGTCGCGCTGACGCTGGCGAAATCGCCCAAGAAGCCGCTGCCGAACAGGCTCGGGCCGAGCAGGAGGTGCGTGAGGCCGCCGGCCACACCAGCGGCGACCGTGAGCTTGAAGAGTGAGGTCAGGAGAGCCGTCGTGCCGAGCTCGGGGACGATTTGACCGAGTCGAATCCAGGCGACTGCTGCAGCGACGATGTAGGCGGCCGAGTACGAGATGGCCAGTGTGCCGATCTTGTCGCCGACGTCAGCGTTGTTGAAAAGTGGAATCGCGATGGAGAGGTTGATGAGGTTGATCAACACTGCGAACCAAAACGGCGTGCGGGTGTTTTCCATTGCGTACCACGCGCGGAAGAGAACGTAGATGAGCGAGTAGGCCGGCAGACCAATCGCGAACAGCGCGACGACTTGGCCAGCAAGACGTGCAGCTTCGGCACCAGCGACGCCGTTGCCAAAAAGCAACACCGAGATTTCAGGTGCAGTCACTGCAAGCAGTACGGACATCGGAATGATCAACGCGAGCACGGTGCGTGCGGCGCTACCGACTCGGCGACCCAACAAGTCGAGTTCGCCGTCGTGTGCCATTCGCGACAGATGCGGCAACAGTGCAGTGACGAGTGAGACTGTCACGACTGAATGCGGCAAAATGAAAATGAGATGCGCTTTTTGGTACGTCGTGAGACCTGCAGCGACTTCGCCGGCTTGGAGAGCGGCAACGTTGGCAGAAGTCGCGAGACGAGTCACGACTGCGTAAGCGATCTGATTGACGACGACGAGGCCGAGAGTCCAGGCAGCGAGTCCACCAGCGCGTGAAAGACCTGCGCCTTTCCAGTCAGTGCGGAAACTAAAGCGGTAACCAGAGCGCACCACAGCGGGCAACAAGATCAGCGCCTGGAGCGCGACGCCGGCGGTCGTGCCGAGGCCAAGCCACCACACCTGTGCGTCGGTCAGTGAGCTGAGTGAGTCGGCCTGTGGAGCAACGACCACAAGAAAGCCAACAAACACGATAATCGCGACGACGTTGTTGTAAATGGGTGCGTACGCGCCGGCCTTGAACTGACCGCGAGCGTTGAGGACTTGGTTGAGCAGCGTGTAGACGCCGTAGAAGAAGATCTGTGGCAAGCAGAGGCGCGCGAAAGCGACGGCCAGATTGAACTCTGTGTCGGACAGACCGCTGGTCGCATAGATGCGCACGATGAGTGGTGCAGCGATGACCGACAGGACAGATAGAGCGAGCAGTGCGACGCCGAGTAGCGATAGCAGTCGATCAGCGAACGCTTTGCCGTCATCCTCGTCGGATTTCATGTGGCGGACGAGCTGTGGCACGAACACTGCGTTGACTGCGCCACCGATGACGAGGATGTACAGAATGTTCGGCAGGGT
>JBDLPZ010000130.1:0-3141 GCA_039800825.1 Actinomycetota bacterium | reverse complement strand
TCTGAGTACTACTTCTGCGATGCGTATTGGCCAGACTTCCGCCGCCTCGATCTGTTGCGCGCATTCCGCGACTTCGGTCTGCGCAAGCGTCGCTTCGGAGGTTAAGGGCTTTCTTAAGCGTTGAGCTTGGCGATCGCTGATTGAAGAATCGGCTCGCGCGCCTCAACCATGATGGTCGAGTGGCCTTGATTGGCTAGTTCGTGCAGCGTGCTGTTCTTCATCTGTGCAGCGAGCCAGCGGCCGTGACCGACCGGCACGGCCTTGTCGATCTCGCCCTGCCAGATGTCCACTCGCGCAGTTACGTCTGCGACTTTGAATCCCCAGTCATTGTTGATTGTGTGCGAGTCCTCTGCGAGACCTATAAGTACAGTCAATGCATCAGTCGCGAATGACGAGAGGTGAGGTCGCGCTTCAGCGTATTGATCGGCGAACTCTGCATAGTCAGGTCGAGTCTGGACGTGGTCGTCGAAGAAGGCGGTGACGAAGTTGTTCATGTCGTCTTCGATGCCGGCGCACAGCGCCAGCGCGTTTTCGACGCTTTCTGCGGCGGCAATGTCGTCGTCGAGTGGGTTGTCGCCTCCCACTCCGAACTCCGGCCCCATCTCAAACAGCGATGCGACACCAGCGACGAGGTCAGCACCTTTGTTTCCAGTGAGGAAAGTGCTCGCCAATGAATAAGGTCCGCCGCCCGACCACCCGAGAGTCACAAACTCTTCGATTCCGCACTGATTGAGTATTTCGGCGACGTCGCGGTTGAGGTCGACCACCTTGCCGACGGGTCGGCGATCGCTGACGTAGTAGCCAGGTCGCGTCACTGCGACAGCTCGAACGCCAAGAGCTGCAGCGCGAGTGAGCCAGGTCCACCACACCTCAGCGACTCCAGGTGTGCCGTGCAACATCACGAGCGCCCGATGCGAGTCGATGCCGTTGTCGATGACCTGCAGAGCGCGGCCGTCACTGAGAGTCAGCACACGAGTGTGGTTCATGGTGGATTCCTTCGGGGTCGCCAGAAACGTTCGCGAACCTACAGGGCAACTCGTGGTTAACGTGCTGTTTCAAATTGTGGGCGGCGTGTTGATGGCTCAAGGGGACTTGATAGTTCTAGCGTGAGCCGCGACACACCCGACCGCGTGGAGGTAAGAGTGCCCTCATCCACCCCTCGTAAGTCTTCCCCCAAGAAGTCCGCTGCTGCGACTCCTAGAACAAAGAAGAAAACGAGTACGGAAGGGCGACGTATCTTCGTTATAGATACTTCGGTGCTGTTGTCCGACCCGCATGCGATGCTGCGCTTCGCAGAGCATCAGGTTGTCCTGCCCGTCGTCGTCTTGACCGAGCTAGAGGCAAAGCGGACGCACCCAGAGCTGGGTTACTTCGCGCGTACGGCATTGAGAATGCTCGATGATTTTCGAATTCAACACGGTCGCCTCGATGCGCCGATTCCTGTGGGCGATGCCGGTGGCACGATCCATGTCGAGTTGAACCACACCAATCCTGAGTCGCTGCCGGCTGGTCTGAGACTCGGCGACAACGACACTCGCATCTTGGCGGTCGCCAAGAACTTGTCGCTCGAAGGCAATGACGTTGTAGTTGTCTCCAAGGACCTGCCGATGCGCGTCAAAGCATCGAGCGCTGGCCTGGCTGCCGAGGAATACCGCGCAGAGCTGGCGGTCACGAGCGGCTGGACTGGCATGGCCGAGCTCGAAGTCTCTAAAGACGTCGTCGATGCGCTTTATGAAGATGCCGAAGTGTTCATCGAGGACGCAAAGCCGCTTCCGACGCACACTGGCGTTGTCCTTCATTCTCATCGTGGCAGTGCCCTCGGTCGCAAGATGCCTAACGGCAATGTGCGGCTAGTGCGCGGAGATCGCGAAGTCTTCGGTCTGCACGGGCGCAGCGCCGAGCAGCGGATTGCTCTTGATCTGCTCCTCGACGAAGAGATCGGCATCATCTCTCTCGGCGGCAAAGCTGGTACTGGCAAGAGTGCCCTCGCTCTGTGTGCCGGTCTCGAAGCCGTCATGGAGCGTCGGACACATCGCAAAGTGATTGTGTTTCGACCTCTGTACGCCGTCGGAGGCCAAGAACTCGGATATCTGCCAGGCAGCGAGTCAGAAAAGATGTCACCGTGGGGTCAGGCCGTCTATGACACTCTCGGGGCAGTCACGTCGGGAGAAGTCGTCGACGAGATCATCGCCCGAGAGATGCTCGAAGTGTTGCCACTGACTCATATCCGTGGTCGTTCGCTCCACGACGCATTCGTCATCGTCGATGAAGCTCAGTCGCTTGAACGCAATGTGTTGTTGACCGTGCTCTCGCGTATCGGCAAGAACTCTCGCGTGGTGTTGACACATGACATCGCGCAGCGCGACAACCTTCGCGTCGGTCGTCATGATGGTGTCGTTGCGGTCGTGGAGAAGTTGAAGGGCCACTCGCTGTTCGCTCACGTCACGCTGACCCGCTCGGAGCGCTCGCCAATCGCTGCCCTGGTCACTGACATGCTCGAAGACATTTCGCTGTAACTGAGGCTCAATGTGACATGGTTCACACGGCTTTATGGCTTATGCCCGATTTTTTGCCCTTGGAACGGTCCAAAGTGGGGATAAGTGGGCGTGTCCGGGGTTGCAATCCACAGCTGAGTAACGGCAGGGTAACGCCCATGTCTCGGAGCGCTATCCGGGCCTTCATGGCCCTGATGATCTCAGTCTTGGCCCTTGGCCTCACTGGAGTCACTTCGCCAGCTAATGCTGTCGAAGACGTTACTGCTGTTGCAGCAGAAGAGAACGCTACTGCCACCGGCACAAGCGGCGACAACTCAGCTCCGACGCGTTCAAACTCTGTCACCACCAAGAAGGCGTTCACTTCGCGTTCACGCACTGCGATCACCACAGTTCGCGCACTCGCGCCGCACTCTTACGTTGGTTACTACCGCACCGCCAAGTACGCGCAGTGGTACGCAAAGCGTCACGTCGCGACCAAGTACGGCTGGGGCGACAAGCAGTTTGGCTGCTTGAAGCGACTGTGGCAGACGGAATCTTCATGGCGTATGCGTGCATCTGGCGCACACGGCAAGTTCCTCGGAATCCCACAACTGTCGAAGAAAGCTGTTGTGGCTTCGGGTATGGGCGTGGCATTGTTCCGCTCGAC
>JBDLPZ010000129.1:0-12184 GCA_039800825.1 Actinomycetota bacterium | reverse complement strand
TCCACTACTCACCAAGATGGCTGCCGACAATGGTGTCGTTTACGCCGTCTGCCATGGCGATGAGCCTGTCGAAGCACTCGCACTCGTCGAGTTCGCTCGCGACTTGTCTTTCGAAGTCATCATGGCCGGCAAGGGCAAGAACAATCCGTTCGAGCCACTTTCTACCCCAGCAACCGTCGCAGATCGCGCAGCAGCCAAGAAGATGAATCCAAAGATGCTGTGCTCATTCACCGATGGTTCGAAGACCATGATCGAAATGTCTGCCCTTGCAAACGCAACTGGTTTGAAACTCACCAAGCGCGGCATGATCGGTCCAGAAGCAACTGTTAAGACGCTTCACAATGTCTTCGTTCCAACCGCTGAAGGCGGCGTTCTTGAAGAGACTGGCGTTGTCGACTACTGCACCGGCGATGTTGCGCCAGGTGTTTTCGTCATCGTCAAGACCGACAAGGAATACGTGGCACACGAGATGTCCTACTTGGGCATGGGCCCTGGCCCTTACTTCTCGCTGTACCGCCCGTACCACCTCGCAAGCGTTGAGGCACCTCTCACCATCGCCAAGATCTTGGTCGATGGTCAGGCCTCATTCGCATGCACCAGCCGCATGACCGAAGTCGTAGCTGCGACCAAGAAGGTGCACGCTGCGGGTGACGTTTTCGACGGCATCGGTGGCTACTCAATGCGCGCAGTCGCCGACCGCAAGGAAGACGCACTTCGCGACAACCTCGTCCCCATCGGCTTGCTCCAGGGTGCTCGCGCCAAGCGCGAAATCCCAGTCGGTGCACTTGTCACGTGGGACGATGTGGAAATCGATGAGACCCAAACTATCGTTGCCCTCCGTAAGGAAATGGACGCGTTAGGCCTCTGATGAAAAAACACCGCCAGCACACCGGTCGCACGGCTGTCGTGCTCGCTGCTGGCAGTGGAACTCGACTCGGAGCGGGAGCCAACAAAGTGTGGCTTCCGCTCGGAGGTCGGGAACTAGCAACCTGGAGCCTTCGCTGGTTGCGCCAAACGGGGCTGTTTGACCGCTATGTGATTGTGGTCCACCCCAATGAGCGCGAAGACGCTCGCGAAATCCTCAACCGCCACGTCGAAGTTCCGATCGACATTGTTGATGGCGGCAAATCTCGACATGACTCTGAGACTCGTGCGCTTGAGTACCTCGCACCCTCAATTGAGTCTGGCGATTGCAAGCTTGTATTGATTCATGACGGCGCCCGCCCGTTGGCTTCGCCTTCGCTCGTGCGCCGCATCGTCGAAGCCGCCGAAAGTTCTGGTGGCTCACTGCCCTATCTCGAGACGGCCCACATCACCGGCTCCTACTCAGGTCAGCAGCTCGTGCGGGTCCAGACGCCTCAGGTCTTCGCCGCCGCACCTCTGCTCGATGCTTATCGCCAGGCTGCTGCTGAAGGTTTCGAAGGCAGCGACACCTCGATGTGCATGGAACGTTTCCGCCCCGACATCCCCGTGCGGGTCGTCAAAGGTTCAGCGCAGAATCTCAAAGTTACCTACCCACAGGACCTCGTGATGGCGGAACATATTCTCGCCGCGCAGGGTTTTAGTCTGAAGTGAGGGATGTAGATGCCTGATCAGCCGCGACAGACCGCAGTACTCGTCTGCAGTTTCTGCAATCGCGAATGCGAACACGAGGTTCACTACGCCGGTCGCATTCTCGCTCACGCCAAGTGCACATCATGTGGCACGGTGATGCGCCAGTCCCCCACCACGCTTCGCAAGGCATACATCAAAGATCTCGAACATCGCGCGGCCACTAAGCCGATGCGCATCGTGCGCCGCATTTTGTCTGACCCTGGCTATTTGTTTACTGGCTTGCCTAAAGCGATTCGCAAGCAGCCGAAGAAGTTCGTTGAGGAAGCTAAAGAACTTCGCGACCCCAAGAAGCATCCTGAGGCGTAAGCACCTACAGCGTTTGCCAGGCGAGGAAAGATTCGACGAGCAAAACGTCTGATGCCTCGCGCACTTTGAGGGACTCCTGATCGCCGCGTACGACTGCATGCGCGCTCGGGTCGTTCACCGCTAAGAACCAACCAGCGGGCGGCTCTTCTTCTGTAATGGCAGAGACGAGATATCCCTCTGGCGACGTCAGGGACTGAACTTCGTCGCGGTTGACCGTCGCGGTGATGAGAAGTGTGTCGTCGACGACCTTGAGAGTGTCCACCACGACGTGCGCAGGTCGCGCAGACTGAGAATCGCCGGTCACGGCCTCTGCGACGCGATCGAAAGTGCTCGGCAGGGTCAGTGGCCGCTGGGCCTCATGCAGCAAGACCACATCTGCATCGGCATGACGCGCCAGTTGTGCCAGCGATGGGATGAATGAGATATCGCAGCGAGGCCGACGAGCCGGTTTGAGGGCCTCCCAGGCGGCGAGACAATGCTCAGCGACCCAGACGGTGACTTCAGGCTGACAATCAGCGGCTTTGGCTCGCTCAACCGCAGTGGCAACTACCGATGTGTCCCCGAGCGGCAAGAACGCTAGCTCCGAGTCGGCCACCACGATGACCTGTACTCGCCGAGAACTCATGGCGAAAGAATATGCGTCTGCGTCTGAGAGCGACATTCGATCAGTCCTTAGTTAAGGATGATCTCAACCTTTTGGAAGTCCTTGAGGTTGTTGTAGCCGCACTTGGCAATGCTGGTCTGCACGGCGCCAATCAAGTTCATGGTGCCATCAGCGGTGTGTGATGGGCCGGCCATGATCTCGTTCAAGGTGCCAACGACACCGAAGTCTGCGATGTGACCACGTGGCAAATCGCCGTGCGCAGCCTCGCGACCCCAGTGACGGCCACGGCCTGGTGCATCAGCGGCGCGAGCAAGTGGTGAGCCCACCATGACCGCATCAGCGCCGCAAGCGAGCGCCTTGACGATGTCGCCTGAGCGACCCATGGCGCCATCTGCGATGACGTGGACGTAGCGGCCACCAGATTCGTCGAGGTACTCACGACGAGCGGCTGCGACGTCGGCAACTGCAGTCGCCATTGGGACCTTGATGCCAAGGACGTCTGCAGAGGTGTGGGTCGCGCCGCCACCGAAGCCGACGAGAACACCAGCGGCGCCAGCGCGCATGAGGTGCAGAGCAGCCTTGTAGGTCGCGACACCGCCGGCGATGACAGGCACGTCGAGGGCGTAGATGAGTTCTTTGAGATTGAGGACTTCACCGCGCGAAGAAACATGCTCTGCAGAGAGCGTCGTGCCACGGATGACGAAGATGTCGACGCCAGCATCGACCAGGGTCTTGTGGAACTTCAGCGTGAGCTGCGGGCTGAGCGCACCAGCGACGGTGATGCCAGCATCGCGTAGCTGACGCACTCGAGCAGCGACGAGCTCCGGCTTGATTGGTTCTGAGTACAAGCGCTGAAGCACGCGGTTAGCGTCACCCTTGGTGGCAGCGAAGATATGTTCGTAGGCCGCGGTCGGATCTTCGTAGCGAGTCCAGAGACCTTCGAGATCGAGGACTGACAGGCCACCGAGACCAGCGATTGCGATGACGCTGTCTGGCGATGCGACAGAGTCCATCGGCGCGCTGACGATTGGGTGATCGAAAGAGTAAGCATCAATCTTCCACGCCATCGATACATCGGCAGCGTCGCGAGTGCGACGGCTCGGCGCGACAGAGATGTCGTCGAATGAGTATGCCTGACGTGCTGACTTGCCGCGGCCAATTTGAATTTCGCTCATAAGTAATCCGATGTTCCTAACGGCCGTGGTAATTCGGCGCTTCGTTGGTCAGCTGAATGTCGTGCGGATGTGATTCCTTGAGGCCGGCTGCTGTGATGCGCACGAATCGGCCTTTGTTCTGGAGATCTGCGACGGTCGATGCGCCTGCATAACCCATCGATGCGCGAAGGCCACCGACAAGTTGGTGCGCGACGGCAGAGAGTGGGCCGCTGTAAGGAACTTGGCCCTCAACGCCCTCCGGTACGAGCTTGTCATCCGACAGCACATCGTCTTGGAAATAACGATCCTTAGAGAATGAACGCTTGGTGCCGCGTGATTCCATCGCACCGAGTGAACCCATGCCGCGGTAAGCCTTGTACTGCTTTCCGTTAATGAAAACGACTTCGCCTGGCGCTTCTGCACAACCTGCGAGCAGCGAGCCGAGCATGACGGTGTCAGCACCCGCGACAAGCGCCTTAGCGATGTCGCCGCTGTACTGAAGACCGCCGTCACCGATGACAGGGACGCCTGCCGGGCGAGCTGCGAGTGCGGCTGCATAGATCGCGGTCACCTGAGGCACACCCACACCTGCGACGACGCGAGTCGTGCAGATAGAGCCTGGACCAACACCGACCTTCAGTGCATCTGCGCCAGCATCAATCAAAGCCTGCGCCGCATCCTTGGTCGCGATGTTTCCGCCGATGACATCGACACCGGTGTCGTTCTTGAGTCGCTTGACCATGTTGAGCACTGCGCTGCTGTGGCCGTGAGCGGTATCGACGACGACGAAGTCAACGCCAGCATCGATAAGCGTGCGAGCGCGGGTGTAGGCATCTTCGCCGACACCAACAGCTGCACCGACGACAAGACGACCAGAAGAATCCTTGGTGGCCAGTGGGTACTGATCCTTCTTAACGAAGTCCTTGACTGTAATGAGACCAGCGAGGCGGCCTGCTGCATCGACGAGTGGAAGCTTCTCAATCTTGTTTAGCTTGAGGAGTGCCAGCGCATCTTCGGAGTTAATTCCAACGGGTGCCGTGACGAGCGGCATCTTGGTCATGACCTCGTGCACTGGACGGTCGCGATCATCCTCAAATCGCATGTCGCGATTAGTGACGATGCCGACGAGAACGCCATCGGCATCGACGACTGGGACGCCGCTAATGCGGTAATGGCCGCAGAGAGCATCGACTTCGCCGAGAGTGTTGTCAGGAGAGCACGTGACTGGCTTGGTGACCATGCCGGCCTCAGAGCGCTTCACGAGATCGACCTGTGCGGCTTGCTCTTCGATAGAGAGGTTGCGGTGCAAGACGCCTGCGCCACCCTGGCGGGCCATTGCGATAGCCATGCGCGCTTCGGTGACGGTGTCCATTGCTGAGGAAAGCAGCGGGACGCGCAGCGTGATGTTGCGGGTCAGGCGGGTGGAGGTATCGACTTCGCTGGGCACGACATCAGATGCGGCAGGCAGCAGCAGGACGTCGTCATAAGTCAGACCGGTGAATCCGAATTTCGCGTCGAAATCGTCGGTATGTCCCAGTGGAAATTGCTCCATCACGTAAATCCCTCTAGTCGCTTTGGGCGAAGTTTAGTCGGGATTTGTGAGGCGGAATTCGCCCGATACGAAGGGGCTAGATACGCGAGGCTGAGGCCAGTTCAGAGACCGCTGCGGCGACTGAGTCGACCTTGACCACACCTGCTGGCATCTGGCCGACCCAGCCAGGTCCGCCTGCCACGATTCGGGCAGCAGGACGCTGGTGCGGTAGGCCGGCTAGGCGAGTGGGATCGGATGTGCCCGAGATCTGAGCCCAGATGAGCACAGCTGAAGGTCCAACTCGGTTCATCGCTGCAATCAGTGCATCGTGAGGCACGCGGGCACCCAAAATGCGAGTGCTGATTCGCTGGTCTGCCAATGCCGCTGCGATTGCGTAAAGCGGCAATGAGTGAAGGTCTTCAGGCGCGCACGCGAGTACAACTGGACGGCTGTTGATGGGGTCTTCCATCGATGCAATGTGCAGATTCATCGAGGCGATGACTGATTCTGACAACAAGTGCTCGACTTCGACGCCCTTGTTGGTGGTTTCCCAACGCTGGCCGAGGCCCACAAGCACTGGAGCCACCATGTGCGTCCACGTCCACATCGCACCGCGAGTGCGGAGCTGCTGCGACACTGCGGTCTGGCAGGCAAGCGAATCTAGGCTCATAGCCGCGCGTGAAAGACCACGGGCATAGGAGTTGGCGGTGCCGAGTGGGACGACGTCGCCGCCGCCGACTGGCCGCTCCATTTCGAGGACTGCGTCTACCGAAACCGTAGGCAGCTCAGCGTTCTGGGCATGGCCTGCGATTTGAGCTGCCTGAGCTGCCGGAACACCCGCATTGACCATTCTGCGCATCGTCTCGAGGCGGGCCAAATCGTCGGCGGTGTAGCGGCGGTGAGCGCCAGCTTCGTGCGCGGAGGGACCCAAGCCGTAGCGGCGATCCCACGTGCGGAGGGTGGCTGCAGCCACTCCGAGGCGGCGCGCGACAGCGGCCACCGTAAAGGTGATACCGAGATCTCGTCTCGACTCGTCTGGGCTATTAACGCTCATAGTGAGGCAATTGTTGACCCTTGTTCAAATTCGCGCCACACGAGGGGTCATCTGACGCACTTCTGAACCATTTAACGGCATATCTTGACCGTTTATCGGAAAGAACTTGTTCGAAGAAAGGCTTGACCAATTTATGAAGCGGTATTACAGTCCACCCATAATCGAATACAAGCAAGACAAATCGCAACCGCGATACCACCCGCAGGCACTACATCCCGGAGGACGAAATGGCTGATATCTCTCGGCTCCCAGCCCCCACGGCTGACCAGTACGACTGGCAGTTCCAGGGTGCCTGCCGCGGTGAAGATCCAGAGGGCTTTTTCCACCCTGAAGGCGAACGCGGCCCATCGCGCGCCTCTCGTGAAGCTAAAGCCAAGGCGATCTGCGCGACGTGCCCTGTGATTCAGCAGTGTGCAGCTCACGCTCTCAGCGTCCGCGAGCCCTACGGCATCTGGGGCGGCATGTCTGAAGACGATCGCGAACGTATCTACGCTCGCCAGAAGGCAGCTCGCCGAATCGACGTCGCTTAGCCTGTTGCCTAATCGCAACACCCGCAAACGTAAACCGAATATCCCCCCGAAAGAGAAAGCGCCGGTCCTCCAAGAGGCCGGCGCTTTCTTTATGTTCTTAGTGAGTGTGACCGCCAGGTCCATGGCTGTGGCCATGTCCTGCTTCTTCAACTGGAGCTTCTGGCTTTTCAACAACAAGAACTTCAGTCGTGAGCAGCATTGCTGCAATCGATGCTGCGTTCTCGAGTGCCGAGCGAGTCACCTTCACTGGATCGAGAACACCGTCTGCGATGAGGTCGGTGTATTCGCCAGTTGCTGCGTTGTAGCCGAGGCCGGTTTCGCGAACCTTCGCGACAACGACGTAGCCGTTTTCGCCACCGTTTTCTGCGATCCAACGAAGTGGCTCTACAACGCCGGTGCGAACGATGCCAACGCCAACCTTGAGGTCGCCTTCGAGACCGAGGAAGTCATCGAGAACCTTCGAAGCGGTGACGATGGCAGAGCCACCGCCAGGCACGATGCCCTCGTCGATAGCTGCACGCGTTGCGCTAACAGCATCTTCAATACGGTGCTTCTTTTCCTTCAGTTCGACTTCGGTGTGCGCGCCAACCTTGATGACACAAACGCCACCAGCGAGCTTCGCAACGCGCTCCTGCAACTTCTCGCGATCCCAGTCGCTGTCAGTGCGTTCGATTTCCGCGCGAATCTGTGCGACGCGACCCGCTACCTCTGCAGAGTCACCTGCACCATCAACGATGGTGGTGTTGTCCTTGGTGACGATTACGCGGCGTGCACGGCCGAGAACCTCGAGGCCGACCTGATCGAGCTTCAAACCAATTTCAGCTGAAATGACCTGAGCGCCAGTGAGCACTGCCATGTCCTGCAAGGTCGCCTTGCGACGATCGCCGAATGCCGGAGCCTTAACTGCAACTGACGCAAACAAGCCGCGGATGCGGTTGACGACGAGAGTCGAAAGAGCTTCGCCATCGACATCTTCAGCGACGATGAATAGCGGCTTGCCGGTCTGTGAAACCTTTTCGAGCATTGGGAGAAGCTCAGCGACAGCCGAGATCTTGTTCTGAACGAGCAAGATGTATGGATCGTCAAGAACGGCTTCCATGCGCTCTGAATCAGTCACGAAGTAAGGCGAGATGTAGCCCTTGTCGAACTGCATACCTTCAGTGAATTCGAGTTCAAGGCCTGTGGTCGATGCTTCTTCAACAGAGATGACACCGTCCTTGCCGACCTTGTCGAATGCGTCTGCAATGAGCTCGCCGATGCCGCGGTCCTGTGAAGAAATAGTCGCAACTTGTGCGATTTCTTCCTTGTTAGCAACCGGACGTGCGTTCTTCAAGAGTTCAGCCTTGACCGCTGCAACCGCAGCTTCAATGCCCTTCTTGATATCCATCGGTGCTGCACCTGCAGCAACAACCTTGAGACCTTCCTTCACGAATGCCTGCGCCAAGACGGTTGCGGTGGTCGTGCCATCGCCAGCGACGTCGTTGGTCTTGGTCGCTACTTCTTTGACGAGCTGCGCACCGAGGTTTTCATATGGATCTTCAAGTTCGATTTCTTTGGCAATCGTCACACCATCGTTAGTAATGGTAGGCGCGCCCCACTTCTTATCGATGACGACATTGCGACCCTTTGGGCCGAGCGTCACCTTGACGGCGTTGGCGAGTGCGTTGACACCGCGCTCAAGCGAACGACGTGCTGCTTCGTCGAATTCAACAATCTTTGCCATTGTTATTTAGTCCTTTAAGAAACTGTGTGTGAGGTCTGGCTTGCATATGCCCCGAGCGCACATCGCTGCACGCTCGGGGCCAATGCGTAGTGAGTAGTACTTACTTCTCGACGATTGCGAGCACGTCGCGTGCCGAGAGGATCAGGTATTCCTGACCTGCGTACTTGACCTCGGTGCCGCCGTACTTCGAGAAGATAACGACGTCACCAACCTTGACGTCGAGTGCAATACGTGCACCCTTGTCATCAAAGCGGCCTGGTCCAACTGCAACGACCTTGCCTTCTTGTGGCTTTTCTTTTGCAGTATCTGGGATAACGAGACCCGACGCCGTAGTTTGTTCGGCTTCGAGTGCCTGGACCACGATGCGGTCCTCGAGTGGCTTCAGGGTGACCGACACGGTCTTGACCTCCCCCTTGCGGGATTGTCGAAGGAAACGGACATGCAGCTGAGTTTTGATCGCCGTCGCGGGGTCGATCTGGCTCATCTGCGGTTAGCAGCCTCAGGTTGAGAGTGCTAGCGGGAGTCTAAAGCGGAGTTAGCACTCTCTCAAATCGAGTGCTAACCGAAGAGTTCTTGGGACCGCAGGCCCGGGTGGGATTGGCGGTGGTACGTGGATATGTCGGAAAACGACAGTTTCACGGATTTAGGGCGCCCATTTCGGGAGGTGGTACGGCGTTTTGTCGTCTGGCGACAGTTTGGCGATACCACCCCTACGAAAAGCGGGGCTGGGTACGCGGAAATGTCGTTTTACGGCAGTTTGGCGTACCAGCTGGCCATCTCGGCGAGAATGCCACCATGGCCATGCGTGTGCTCACCCTTAACCTGCATTGTTGGCAGGAAACGGACGCCCTCGCCAAGCTCCACACCGTCGCCCGAGTGATCGCGGCCCAGGGCATCGACGTGGTCATGCTTCAGGAGGCCGCGCAACACAAGGACGCCGATGTCGTCGGCGAGTTGCACGGCGTCACAATCAAGACTGACAACGCCGCTCGCATCATCGTCGAGCATCTGCGCGACGAGTTCGGCCTCGCCTTCGATTACGCGTGGGACTGGGCCCACCTCGGCTGGGATGTGTGGGAAGAGGGCGTGGCGGTCCTCACCCGCGGACGCATCGTGGACGCATTCGGCGAATGGATCACGGAATCGAAGTCGCACGACGACTGGATTTCGCGCAAAGCGTTGTTCGCTGACGTTGAAATCGATGGTCAGCAGTTGCGCGTCGCATCCACACACCTCGGCTGGTGGAATCACGAACGCGAGCCGTTCATTGATCAATTCATTGAACTACACGCACTGTGTTTTCCGCCGTCACACACGACTTTGCTCGGCGGTGACTTCAACGTCGCGGCTTCGAGCGATGGTTACAACTTCATGATGAATCACGAAGGCCTCATTGACTGCTGGCTCGAATGCCGACCATTCGACATGTTGCAACCGACGATTGGCGGGCAGATTGATGGATGGCAGGACGGCGACCCCGAGGGAATGCGCATCGATTACGTGTTGATTGACCAGCGCAGTCCACTGCGCCCGGTGAGTGCACACACGGTGTTTGGCCCTGGCGACTACGGAGTGGTGTCTGACCATCTGGGCGTCGTCGTCGACTTCGAGGTACGAGCAAGTTAAATCAGACCCATCAGGCGCATCGTCACGATCAGCAGCACTGCTCCACCGATACGCATAACCCACTTCATCGATTCGCGCTCTGAAATGCGCACCGAGCCCTCAGCAGCTTCGCGACCGAACATCTTGAGAACAGTGAAAGTGGTGCCCGGGATTGGCAGCAATGCAAAGCCGAGTTGCGCCAAGTTTGCACTTGGATCGACGAAGCGAAGCAGCGCTGTGAGCGCGAGGAATCCAAGGAAGTTAGAGAATGTGAATGCTGGCAAACCGTTAGGCAGCCAGTAGTGCAGGCGCGGCGAGTTAGGCAGTCGATCGATAAACATTCCGAGCACTGGTGGCACCATGAACAACAACGTGCCTACGATCAAATGCCAGCCGGGGCCGACGACCGCGTAGGCGATGAAGTAGAACAAAGCAACGCGCATTGCCAGTGATGTAAGTCGCTGCACAAGCGTCGAGCCAGACAACTCGTCTGGATGAATGCTGTCGAGACGCGCTGGGTAGAGCTGCGCGGTGATCTCTTCAAGCACCACGCGACCGACCATCGCAAGCGCAGCCACAAACGCCAGCGCCAACGCAGAGCGCGCGATTGGGAAATCAGCACCACCAAGAGCCGGCAAGAAGCCGACAGCAGTGCTTACCATGATGGCCGACATCAGCGGTGCGACGGTCATGTCAATCATTCGCTGCCACCAGTCGTCGAGCGACGTGGCAGCTTCTCGGCGAATCTGTCGGAAGCTCGTAGCGAGTAGCGATGGAGCGACGACGGCAGCAAACAGTCCGAAGAACATGCGGACATCGGATGCACCGGCGAAATCTGACGTGAGCAGCATGCCCGCGCAGAACACAGCCATGCCCATAGCCGCTGCCATCACGTCGAATGCGCCAATCACAATCAATCCGCCTAGTACGAAAGCGGTCGGCGGCAAGAACACACCAGAGTTATATGAAACTCCAGCCACGCCCAGAACAACCGCGGTAATCGGAAGGAAGAGTGCGAGCGAACCAATCATTGCGCGCATGTACGCGCCATCGAGAATCATTTTCGCAATCAGCGGTGAACGCGACGAGATGCTCACGGCGATACGGTGAGTTGGTCGGTCAGTAAAGGTGAAGAAACCGAGCGCCCAGATGGGTAGGCCGTCACCCCACTTGATGTTGCTGACCGTCACGCCATCGATTTCAGTCTTGTCGTCGGAGATGTCTCGCATTTCGTTGGCGTCATCAGAGCGCTCATTGCGGTTCGCCGGCCCAGAGGACTGAGATTCGCGCGTCGGACGACTACTCGTCGACGAGGTGGAACCGCTCGAACTGCCACCCGAAAGACCAGACGAAGCGGCGCTCGCACCAGCGGCCGCACCCACTGCTGCTACTGCGGCCGTCGCAGCGGCGGCCGCTGTCACAAGCGCGATCGTCTTGACCGTTACTTCCGCGACTGCGATGGGATCATCTTCAGCAATGTTGACGACCTCGAGACCACGCTCATCAATGATTACGTCACCGCTCGCACCGCTGCCGGTGTCATCAGTCGGTGCATCGGTAGGAGTCTCCGACGGTACAGGGGTCGGGTCGACTGCGGTGGCAGGCACCGACGTCGTCACAGGATCGGAGCGGGAGATCAACGGTGAACCGGCACCCGTCGTGACTACCTCAACCGCCACTGAATATTCGCTACCAGGGTTGAGACCTTCGATGACACAAGAGTTCGCTGGCGCAGTGGCGGTACATGTCAAAGTCTGAGCCGCGGTCTCAGCAGTCGCCACATACTTCTCAATCGGCGTACCGCCAGTAAATGTCGGCGTATCCCACACGACTTCGAGAGTCGTGCCGTTAAGCGACGTCCGGACGTTGAGAGGTGGCGCAGGAGCAGCAGGGTTCACGACCACGGTGTAGCTGTACGAGGCGGGCGCTGTGAAGTTGAGGCTCGAGGTCGCCGAAACGGTGATGGTGGCAGTGCCCACTCCGTTGATCTGCAGTGCGCCAGTGGTCGCATCGACATCAACGACTGCAGAGTCAGAAGAGCTGTAGCGAATCGTGCCGACCGA
>JBDLPZ010000128.1:0-6015 GCA_039800825.1 Actinomycetota bacterium | reverse complement strand
TGCGCGGACTGCGATCTCGGTCTTGCCGTAGCCGACGTCGCCGCAGACGACTCGATCCATCGGGACTGAGCGTTCCATGTCGGCTTTAACTTCTTGGATCACTTGAAGCTGATCTGGAGTCTCGTTGTAAGCGAATGCGTCTTCGAGTTCGCGTTGCCAGACCGTGTCTGGTGAGAATGCATAACCTGGTGCTGCGTTGCGGGCCGCATACAGTCGCACGAGTTCGCTCGCGATTTGACGAACTGCTTTGCGCGCGCGGGTCTTAGCTGCGGCCCAGTCGGTACCACCGAGGCGATGCAGCGACGGCGCTTCACCGCCGACGTAGCGTGTGACCGAGTCGAGCTGATCTGCCGGCACGAACAAGACATCGCCGGGCGCACCGCGCTTAGCGGGCGCGTACTCGATAACGAGAAACTCTTTAGTCGACCCACCGATAGTGCGCTGCGCCATTTCGACGTACTTGCCGACACCGTGTTGTTCATGAACAACGAAGTCGCCCTTCTTGAGCGACAGCGGATCGATGACACGTTTGCGGCGAGCTGGGAGCTTGCGCATGTCCTTGGTGCTACTGCGCTGGCCGGCGATGTCATCTTCAGTGACCACGACGAGGTTTGCGCCGGGCAGCGAGAATCCGTGATCCAGATTGCCCTGCACAACGAAAGCGGTGTGCTGCGTGAGCGGCGAAGGTAAGACGTCTACGAGCCGAGCGGCGATGTCGTGACTGCCGAGCGATTCCGTGAGGCGCTCGGCCGAACCGTGACCAGCCGCGACGAGAACAACGCGGTTGTTGCTCGCGAGCGCAGCGCGAATGTCGACGAGGGCCTTGTCTGTGTCGCCGCGATATGTCGGCGTCGCCTGTGCCGCGAGCACCAGGGTGTCGGTGGTGTCTTCGTCGGCGATGAACGGCGAAATCGACCACCACGACTGGCCGTGACGGGCCGCGATTTCTCGAAGTTCGGCGAGGTCCTTGTACGACGCCGCACCAAGATCGATAGGAGTCTTGTTGCCAGCTGCTGCGTTGAGCCACGAAGCTTCAAGAAACTCTTGGCTCGTGGCGACGAGGTCGTGAGTACGAGTGCGAATGCGTTCAGGGTCGCACGTGATGATGGATGTGTCCGCCGGCAGCAGATCAAGGAAGGTATCCATGCCGTTCGCGAGCACAGGCGCGAGCGCCTCCATGCCCTCGACATAGATGCCTTCAGAAATCTTCTCGAGAATGTCGGCGATTGAAGGCTGCTGTTCAATCAGTGCTGCAGCTTTGCGCTTGACGTCATCAGTGATGAGAAGTTCGCGGCATGGCGGCGCCCAGAGCCCACCCTCTGCCTCTCCGAGGGAGCGCTGATCGGCAACCGAGAACGTGCGCACCTCATCGACTGAGTCGCCCCAGAACTCGACACGAATCGGATGCTCTTCAGAGGGCGGGAAGACGTCGATGAGACCACCGCGAACCGCGAACTGGCCGCGCTTTTCGACGAGATCCACGCGCGCATAACCAGCGGCAGCGAGACCGACGATGGCTGCCTGGAAATCGCTCGTCTCGCCTTTGCGCAGAGAGACAGGTTGCATGTCGGCGATGCCGCGCACGATCGGCTGAAGCAGTGCGCGAATCGGCGCAACGATGATCTGAATTGGAACCTGTGAGTCTTCAGACGCGTGACGCAAGCGCCGCAGCGTCGCGAGCCGGCGACCGACGACGTCCGCAGACGGCGACAGACGCTCATGCGGCAGCGTCTCCCAAGACACAAACTCGGCGATGGAGTTTTCATCGACGAACGACGTGAGATCGGCGCGCAGATCCTCGGCTTCGCGACTCGTGGCCGTGACGGCGACGACGAGTCGACGCTGAGCGAGAGCCGAAATGATGAGTGGGCGAAGTGCGGTCGGCGAACTGATGTCGGTGGCAGCGTTGGAGTCGAAGAGTTCGAGCAGCCCACGCCAGCTGGAGTCGGCCTCGACTTCAGCGACTAACGCAGCAAGCGGCTTATCGAACACTCACACTCTCCTCATCTACACCTGCTGCTGCGGCTATCAGCGCAACGCAACAAGCCCCGGTTTTTGAAATCACCGGGGTGTGCGAAGGGTAGCGCGATTTACGGCAGACGTATTTATGACTGCAAATTCATGACTGCAGCGCAGCGCGAGCAGCGGCATGCAGCCACGGACGCGCGGCCAAAAACGATGGCGTCTTAGGTGGCATGTTGTTGAAGTCGAGTGGCTCGCCAGTGATCTGCGTGACGGTGAGTCCGTGATGCAGTGCGACAGCCGCAGGTGCGGCTGAATCCCATTCGAAGAAGCCGACAGACGAAACATAGACATCAGCAACACCACTGAGAATCTGATGAACCTTGCCCCCGACGGAGCCGCAGTTCATCACCGCGACGCCAGGAAAACCATGCTCGGCCGCGAAGTCAGCGAGACCTTCTTTGAGATCCTCGATGGTCTTCTGTGTTTCACGCGGCGACGCGATGATCATGAGCGGACGATCAATGTAGAGAGTGTTGACGTCACGAGGTTCGTCCTGCGTAGACCACACGAAGTCGTGGTTCGGAATCGCGACCGCTCCTGCGATGAGTCGCTGCTCACTCGCACTCCACAACGCGACATGGACTGCGAACTCTGGCTGGCTGCGCGCGTACTCATATGTGCCATCGACGGGATCGATGATCCACACTCGATCCGCACCGAGACGCTCCGCGCTGTCAGCAGCTTCTTCGCTGAGCACTGCGTCATCAGGGCGATGAATGCGCAGCTGTTCGAGCAAGAACTCGTTGGCCTCAGAGTCACCACGTTTCGCGAGCGCGTGCGCGGCGGTTTCGTCGCCGTGCGCGACAGGCGTTTCTCCACGCAAGGCCAGCAGTCGCTTGCCAGCGGCATCCGCGAGCATTACCGCGAGTTCGTGATCGTTCATTGGTTATACCTACTCTGCGCGATGTCGAGGCCGGATTCGATCAGGGTTTCGAGCGCATCTGCTGCACGCTCACAAAAAACGCCGAGCACTTTGGATTCAGCGCTCGAAAAAGCTTTAAGCACAAAAGCTGCTGGGTCTTGTTGACCAGGCGGGCGGCCGATGCCGAGGCGGACTCGATAAAACTCGCCAGTGCCAGCCGATGCACGCATGCTGCGCAAACCGTTGTGGCCGTTGTCGCCGCCACCGATCTTCATGCGGATGGCTTCGAACGGAATGTCGAGCTCATCGTGCAGTGCAATGGTGTGCGCCGCATCGATCTTGTAGAACTGCTGCAGCGATGACACGGCATTGCCGCTGCTGTTCATGTACGTCGTCGGCTGGGCGATCACAATCTTGTGTCCCGCGAATCGGCCTTCAGCTGTTATCGCCTGCGCCTTCTTGTGCTTCGACATCTTCCAGCCGAGTCGCTTGGCCCAGGTAGTCGTCACCATCGCCCCAATGTTGTGGCGAGTCTTTTCGTACTCAGGGCCGGGATTGCCAAGACCAACAACGAGCCACGTCTGCTCTGACATTTACCCTCCTCTGCGGCTGTGAACTTTGAACTGCGATCTGTGAGTCAATAAAAACACGAAAGCCGCGACTCGACGAGCGAGGCGCGGCAATCGTTTAAGCGATTAAGCCTTTGGCTGGACGACCAAGTCGACGTGCTCAATGTTGAGACGGACTGGATCGCGCTGAACTTCGCGAGCAACAACGTGAACGCCCTTGCCGGCGCCGGTTACTTCGAGAACAGCACCTGGGTGCTTGAGTGCCTGTGCGAGCTCGTGAGCGTCAACAGAGACGTGAACGAGTTCTGAACCAGCACCGTAAATGACGGCTGGGACTAGACCGGCGCGACGAAGGCGACGGGCAGCACCCTTACCGAAGTCGCTGCGCAGCTCGGCTGCGATCGAGATCTGTGGCACGGTCTTGCTCCTGTACGTGTAGTTGGTGTTCGGTGCGACCTCAGCATGGCGCACAAAGCAGCCACCGCGTCGATGACGGTTCTGGGAACCCTCGCCGAGGAGCAGGGTGAATTGTGCCAGAGCCTCAAAGCCCCCCTGTAACCGGGTCCCCCGAACCCGGAATTACGAAGGTGAGGGCTTAGTGGTCGTCGAAAAGCGAGGTGACTGAGCCCTCGGTGAAGACCTCCCGGATCGCGGTAGCGATCAGCGGGGCGATTGAGAGGACTTCGAGCTTGTCGAACTTGCGATCTTCAGGAATCGGCAGCGTGTCCGTGACGATGACCTTGGTGATGCGTGACTCGCTCAAGCGCTGCTTAGCTGGGTCGGAGAAGATGCCATGCGTCGCGCAGACGATGACTTCTGCTGCGCCCGCTTCGAACAGGGTCTCAGCGGCCTTGGCGATGGTGCCACCCGTATCGATCATGTCATCGACGATCACACAGATGCGGCCTTCGACCTCGCCGACAACCTCGAACATCTTGACCTGGTTCGGGACGTCTGGATCGCGACGCTTGTGAATGATCGCGAGAGGTGCACCGAGGACGTCGGTCCACTTCTCTGCCACGCGCACGCGGCCAGCGTCTGGAGAAACGACGGTGACCTTCGAGGTGTCGACAGTGCTCTTGATGTGGTTAGCCATGAGTGGCAAAGCGAAGAGGTGATCGACAGGACCATCGAAGAAGCCCTGAATCTGAGCAGTGTGGAGATCCACTGCCATCAGGCGATCTGCGCCAGCCTGCTTAAAGAGGTCAGCGACGAGACGAGAGGTGATGGGCTCGCGACCGCGATGCTTCTTGTCCTGTCGCGCGTAACCGAGGAACGGCGCGATGACAGTGATGCGCTTGGCAGATGCACGCTTAAGCGCATCAACCATGATGAGCTGTTCCATGATCCAGGTGTTGATTGGCATGGAGTGCGTCTGCAAAACGAAGGCATCACAGCCGCGAACAGATTCTTCGAAGCGAACGAAGATTTCGCCGTTAGCGAAGTCGTAGGCAGTGGTCGGAACGAGTTCAGTGTTCAACTCCTTCGCGACTTCCTGAGCCAACGATGGGTGTGAACGTCCTGCAAAAAGCATCATCTTCTTGCTGGTATGGGCTTCGATGCCGGTCACTGCTTCTCCGTTTCAGTGTTGTTGTTTTCAATTGCTTTGGTGGCTGCGATGTCAGAAGCGGTACCAGACCGCTTCATTCGAACCCACCCAAGAATGTTGCGCTGACGCGCGCGGCCAACGGCCATTGAGCCGGCGGGCACGTCGTCAGTGATGACGCTGCCTGCAGCGGTGTAGGCGCCGTCACCGATGACGAGCGGCGCGACGAGCATCGTGTCTGAGCCGATTCGAACACTGTCGCCCACGACGGTGCGGTGCTTGTTGACGCCGTCATAGTTGACGAAGATCGTGGCGGCACCGATGTTGGTGTCTGTGCCAATCTCGGCATCGCCCACGTACGAAAGGTGCGGCACCTTGGAGCCGCGACCGATGATGGCGTTCTTAATCTCGACGTAAGCGCCAGCCTTGGCCTTTTCGTGAAGCTCTGCACCGGGACGCAAGAAACTGAATGGGCCGACGGATGCGTTCTTGCCGATGTGCGCTTCGGTCGCATGCGAACGAAGCACTGTCGCACCTTCATCAACCGTGCAGTCAATCAACGAGGTGTCGGGGCCGATCACGGCGCCTTCAGCAATCGCGGTCTTGCCGCGCAAATAAGTCGATGGCTCGAGGACGACATCGCGAGCGAGAACGACATCGGCTTCGATCCATGTGGTCGCAGGATCGACAATCGTCACGCCTTCGCGCATCCACGCCTGGTTGATGCGTTCGCGCATCACCGCCGCAGCGTCTGCTAGCTGAGCGCGATCGTTGACGCCCGCGATCTCGCCTGGTTCGCCAGCAACGTGAGCCGCAACGCGAAGACCCATCGCGCGCTCGATCTGCAAGACGTCGGTGAGGTATTCCTCGCCCTGAGAATTATTGGTCGTGAGCTGTCCGAGCGCGGACTTCAACGCATCTGGCGAGAACACGTACATGCCGCTGTTGATTTCAGCGATGGCACGCTGAGCGTCGGTGGCGTCCTTGTGTTCAACAATCGCTTCGACTGCCCC
>JBDLPZ010000127.1:0-7362 GCA_039800825.1 Actinomycetota bacterium | reverse complement strand
GTGATTACACCGCGTCTGGCTTTGGTCCGGCCGGCTATCCAAACGTCGATGCCTCCGCGATCTTCGATGACAGCGGCGATCAGCCACTCATCGCGCCACAAGAACTGCTTCAATCGATCAGCCTCAAGTCTGCGGATCTCAACAACGTCGAGATAGCACTGATCGAAAATGGCGACACTCTCAATCGCCCCACCTTGGAATTCTGCGGCGCGACGTTTGCGTCAGAATCGCTGCGCGTCCACCGCCGCCAGGTAGCTGGCACTTTCAACGGCACTTCCTGGATTAGTAGCGAAGCAGTTATTTACCAGTCGCCTGCGGCTGCTCAACAGGCAATCGACGAAATGGTCGCAGCCAAGAAGGCGTGTCCTGACGGCACTGTCTACAAGAACTCGGTCGGCGAAGACGTCACCATCAATTTCTTCGCCGCACCCGGCCCGAACGAAACCGTGCTCGTTCCAGCAGAGCAGCGCGTGATCTTGAACTTCACCGAGAAGTCATCCGCATCAGGTGCTACGACGGCACGCAGTTTCCTCGCGCTCCAAGTGCGCGGGAATGTGCTGTTGGCGTTTTACCTAGTCGAAGACATCGAGACAACGTTCACTCAGGACGGACTGGATGTTCTGTACGGATTTGTTTCGGCGCTAACTAAGCGCCTCAACGCACTCGACCCAACCGAAATTGGATTGATATAGTCCAAAGTCGATTGGGCCGAGCTTGTGCAGTTAAGCGACCTCTGCCGGCTTTCGCAACTGTTTGATGAGCAGCGCTAGCACGTACGTGCCCGCGACGAGCGCAAATGCTGCAATCATGCCGAATAGGTTGTTGACCACGTCTTCCATCGCAAATGCCACACGGCCAAGTCTGACGAAGTACCACTGCGCGGCCTCAGCGCCAACTATTAGTAGTGAGGGAAGTGCTAGCAACCAGCGTGATAGCCCAACGGCTACCGCATAAGCGATGACCAGGGTAAGTACGAAGCCTGCCCAGAAATTGATGCCTGCGTTACTGATGATTCTCAAATCATGCAGCGACGGAACAGACCAAATCGTATTGAACACCCGGTAGCGCTCATCGCGAACCCGCGGGCTGAGAAACACATTGAGTGAGGGACTGCACAGTCCGAGAAGGTAGACAGAGGCAGTAAGTCCGACAAAGGTCTTCAGGAAGGGGCGACTACGACGTAGTCGATAGAGGATCAAGAAGATGACAATTGAGAGGACAATGGAAACGCAGAACCCGGTCATGAACCAGGGAAGAGCTCTGCTAATGCGGGAGATGGTTCCGAGAATATCCACGATGACCTCTTATGGGCAGGCGATGGTCGTGGCGTAAACCAGCAGACTATCAATCTTCATCAGTCCGCGGACGCACGGCGTGAGGCCGGATGGTTGCGGATCCGCCGGTGAGTTCATGAATCGGTACGACCAGGTTTCAGAGGCGTTCACATAGACGGTGCTGGTTGCTGATGTGTCCCATGTGCGGCCAGCGGTCACGGTGCCGTTCTTGTCAGTCCATTCGTAGCCGAATCGAAGAGTCACAACGGATCCTGCAGTCTTTGTGTATTTAACAGTGACGACAAGTGCGTCGCCGTCATTGTCTCGACACCAGCCGAACGCCAGCGTCCCGTTGGACAGTGGGTTGGTTCCGGTGTCCGCGAGTACGCCGACAGGGCAGTAGCTTGGTGTGAGACTGCTTTGGTAAGCGGCTTCAGATGGGGTGGCAACGAGCGAAAGGAAGAGCGCTGCAAAGAGAATTTTGAATCTTCCAATTGGTTTCATGGTTGGTCCTAGGTATTGGGGCGAGCCGCTCGGCTCGCGGGCTGAGTTAGACGGATAGATCGCAACAGATTTCAGGCGCGCGAAGTGCTTGGAAGTTGCACGTAGATTCCGCATTGGCGGCTGTTGCCGACGCCGTCGGTGAAGCGAAGACTGCGGTCGAAAGAAGAACGAGAAGAAGTTTCAAAATTTTCACCCCCTTGTATTTGACAGTCATATTAATGACTTTTACTGTCAAATACAAGGGGCGGCTATAGTGGCACGATGAATGAAGCAGCGGCTGCACTGGGTGCGAAGATGCTCGTGGCTCGTAAGGCGTTGGGACTGACGCAGGCTGAGGCCGCGTCAGGAATCTGCTCGGCAAGCCATTTGTCACTTATCGAATCCGGGCGTCGGGAGCCCGCAATGCACATTGCATCGCAACTGTGCGAGAGGCTCGGCGTTGCTGATGCTGCAGTAGATGGGTGGAGGACTCTCAACGCTGACCTGGAGGCCGCCGAGGTCGCTATCCGCCTGGGCGAGTGGACTGCGGCCGAGGAGAGGCTCTTGGCGCATAGTGAGCTCGCTGAAGCTCAAGTGCTGCTCGCTCGCATTGACGAAAAGCGAGGCGATTGGAGTGCGGCGATTGATCGATTGGCGCGAATCCAAGTTGACGAATTGCCAATTGCAAAGGCAATCGCGCGGGCGCACATTCTTTGTCGGTGTTATCGAGACCTGGGCAGTCTTCACAAATGCATCGAGGTGGGCGAGGTCGCAATACGAGACTTCACCGCTTTAGGCGCGTCATCCCGCCCAGAGTTTCTTGAACTGCTTGGAACACTTTCGGGCACCTATTGCGAGATTGGCGACCTAGAGCGTGCAAAACAGTTGGCAGGGGAAGTGCTGTCTAAAGCTCAGACCACGCCTCGTGCTCAAGCAACATCGCTGTGGACTAAGGCCATAGTTCATTACTCGGCTGGCGAGTTTGAGATGGCCGCGATGCTTACGCGTGATGCGCTAGTTCAGCTAGAGGCGCTGGATCTGCCGGCTGCGGAAGGCGATCTACTGCACACGTCGGTGTGGCTGGAGATGCAGTTCTCCTCAGATCTCCAACAGTTCATGCCTGTCATTCAGCGAGCCGAGTCACTGTTGCGAGTAGCCGGATCCAATGTTCAACTGGCCAGTTGCCTCAGCACTCGTGCGTCTCTTGAGTCCCGATTGGGTCTAGACGAAAGCGCAGAGTCGTCATTGAAGGAGTGTCTTGAACTTGTTGGCGACCAAGCTCCTGCTGTCAGAGCCCGTTTGCTGGTAGACAACGGCGAGACGCTTAGGCGACTGGGCAAGCTAGATCAGGCGTCTGAGTCGCTACGCGAGGCTCGCGAGCTACTCGAAAAATACGGAGCTCACCGCTCTGCGGCAGTGACCTGGCGACAACTCGCGGCAATCTACGAAGATCTCGGGCAACTGGATTTGGCATACGCATGCATGAAGGCCGCAACAGATTTGCTTGGTCTTGGTGCGCACGTGTCTGCTGACAGCCCGCGACCCACTTCTGCAGTGCGATCCGGAAGCAGCAGCAACTAGTCAAGCGGCATAAGCGGGTCGCGGAACAGGGTGTCCGTATCCCAATGGGCGAAGCCGATGCTTTCGTACAGTGCAACGGCCCGCTCATCTGCGGAGTCGACGTACAACATTGCGGAGCGCAGTCCGAGATGGCGCAGGTAGCGCAAGCCCACAGCGGTGAGTGCGCGGCCTAGCTGCTTGCCTTGCCAGTCTGGATCGACACCGACGACATACACCTCGCCGACCGGTTCGTGCAGATGCGCGTCACGCTCATCAACGCCGTGGATTTTGGTCCAGTGGAAACCCACGATGCGGCCGTTGAGGTCTTCGGCGACGATGAAACCTTTTGCGTCGAACCACGGTTCCTTCATACGCGATTCGAGATCTCGACGAGTCCAGCGACCTTGCTCGGGGTGATGCGCAAAAGCGCGACGATTGCACTCAAGCCATGCGTCGACATCGTCTGTCGGATGGAAATTGCGCAGAGTGATTCCGTCAGGCAGTGGTGCTTCAAGAACTGAAGCAAAAAGCGACCGTCGCATCTGCCAGAGAGTGCGAACTTTTTCGAAACCGAAATTGTGGGCCAGCGATGCTGCGCCGGCGGCCTCGCCGTGTGCCCAGAGTCGAAGCGCGCGCGGACGTGACAACACCATGAGTCCGCTCAAGAGCAATGAGCCGACGCCGTGGCGACGCATGTCAGGGTGCACTGCGAGTTCTGCACTCGGACCATCGACGGTGTCGGTGTTGTCGAGATGCGCGTAGCCAGCGAGTCGACCGTCTTCGCGGGCGATGACGTGTTGGACCGAGTGATCGCTGCCGTGGCGAAGATTGAGCAGTACGTGCTCTGAGAATGGGTAGGCGGAGTCGAATGCCGTGCATTCGAGGATCAGTTCAAGAATGTCTGCAGATTCTTGGTCGCTTAATTCGTCGACGACCGTGATGGCGATATCGCCCATAGCGAACCTAGCGGCGAGCAGTTTCGGTGACGACGGCGTCGTCAGAGCGCTGCGTCACGAAGCGGTAGCCGACGTTGCGGACGGTGCCGATGAGAGATTCGTTCTCTGCGCCCAGCTTGGCGCGAAGTCGGCGGACATGGACGTCCACCGTTCGCGTGCCACCGAAGTAGTCGTAGCCCCAGACCTCTTGAAGCAACTGGGCACGAGTGAAGACACGACCGGGGTGCTGGGCCAGGTACTTAAGAAGTTCGAACTCTTTGAAGGTGAGATCGAGAGACTTGCCACGAAGTTTCGCGGTGTACGTGCCTTCGTCGATGCTGAGCTCGCCAGCCTTGATTTCTTCTTGTGAATCGCTGCGGCCCATGAGGGCGGCGAGGCGGCCAGATGCCAGTCGCAATCGGGCCTCGACCTCGGCGGGTCCGGCAGATTCGAGAACCACATCGTCGACGCCCCACTCAGCGGTGACTGCGACGAGTCCGCCTTCAGTGGTGACGAGGATGACGGGGATTTCGATGCCAGTCGTGCGAATCAGACGGCACAGGCTGCGCACGGCAGGGAGGTCGCGGCGCCCATCGATGAGGAGGGCGTCAGCCGGGGGCGCGTCCAGAAGTGTGGTGATTTCGGGTGGCATGACCTTGACGCTGTGGCTCAAGAGGCCGAGCGCGGGGAGAACTTCGGACGACAGCGTGAGGGCCCGAGTGAGCAGCAACAGCTGTGCCATGTTCACCGCCTAGGTCGCGCGCCAGAATGGTGGAATCATACGCGGGTATGAGCAACCCACAGACCGAGCAATCCTCGAGCTGGTCCTATCCCAACACTGAACGGATGCTGACTGCTGCCGATGGCGTGCAGATTTATGCGACCGAACGTGGCAGCGGTTCGACCGCAATTGTGGTGGCGCACTGTTTCGCTGGCGGCCATCATCAGGGCTCGCACGCTCGAGTGCTGGGCTGGTTGGCGCGCGATTTCCGCGTCATCGCGATCGATCAGCGCGGTCAGGGCAAGTCCGAAGGCGTTTGCACGCTTTCGCACTACGAGGTGCTCGATGTGGACGCCGCCGTCGCATGGGCACGTGAGCTCGGCGCAGAGACGGTTGTTCTGTTGGGCTTCTCCATGGGTTCGTCGAGTGTGCTGCGGCATGCGGCCCTCAGCCAGCTCGGCTCATCAGTGCCTGAGTACGACCGCGGTATCGAGATTAAGCATCCGGCAGACGCAGTGATCTCGGTCGGTGGCGTCTCGCAGTGGTGGTTCCGCGGAACGTGGAAAATGCAGATCTTGCATGTCGGCGTGCTGTACTCGTTTGGGCGCGAGCTGCTCAAGAAGTTCTTTGGGGTGCGCTTCGGTGAAGACACCTGGCCGCCCGAGGACCACCCCAATCGTCGCGAGATTCAGCCTGTCGACCCGGTCGATGCTGCCCGCTCACTCGCGCCGATTCCTGCGCTGATCATCCACGGCGAATTCGATGATTTCTTCCCGACGGAGCATGGCCAAAAGCTTGCTGCGGCCGCGCAGTCTGCTGACGGCAACCGTGCTGAGTTTTGGCTCGTGCCAGGAATGGGCCATGCCGAAGCTGCAACCACTGTGCAATTAGTGGACCGGATTTCACAGTGGGTGCGCGCCAATGCTGAAATTCGCAAGTGAATTCATTCGGATGGCTCGCGCTAGTGCTGGTTCTCGCCAGCGCTTTCGGGCTGTGGCGACGCTGGTCTGAAGGGCGCGCGACCGTGGATTCTCATCACGAACAGGTCAGTCCAAAGGAAATCGCTCACGCACTAGGCGAGAAGGCGACTTTGCTTCAGTTCTCGACTGCCTTCTGTTCACCCTGCCGCACGACCAAAGTGGTGCTCGCGAAGACCGCTCAGGCGATTCCCGGAGTCGAACACATTGAGATCGACGCTGAGTCTCATCTCGAACTCGTGCGCCGTCTCGACATCCGCCGCACGCCCACGACGCTGCTGCTCGACAGCGCTGGTCGCGTCCAAAATCGCGCCGTCGGCGTGCCTCGACAGGACGAGTTGCTGGCCGTGTTGGCCGCCGCGATTGCTGAATGAAATTCGCTGTTGCGAAATCCTCGCGCTGAGAGTCCGCAGAATGTGGACAGCGCGCGAGACCGATTTGAACCTCCTAACCTCCCGCCTATGTCCGCAGTACTCACTCGTCGCCTGGTCGTAGACCACGGTCGCCGCAGTGTTTCTGCATGTCGTCTCGGTCGGTAATCACCCTCGCCGTTATGACGGCATCTGACCAAGGAGAAACACATGGCTAAGCCAACCCAGCTCGATGTACGTGGTCCTCGCTTCGGCGCGGCGGTCACGACTGTCGTTCTCGCAATCGCATTCCTCACCGCTGGCACGGCAGTCTCGACTGTTCTGCTCGTTGTGCAGGCGGCAGCGTTTGCACTCGGTGCGCTCGTCGGTCCACACGCTCAGCCCTATGGCGTCTTCTTCGCCAAGGTAATCCGCCCTCGCCTCGCGCCGGCCACCAAGTTTGAAGATGCGGCCCCACCGCGCTTCGCTCAGGCAGTCGGTCTTGGCTTCGCAGTCGCAGCCCTCGCTGGCATCTTCCTCAACTCGGTCGCACTCACTCAGATCGCGGTCGGTTTCGCGCTGGCAGCGGCTTTCTTGAATGCGGCGTTCTCGTTCTGCCTTGGCTGCGAGATGTACTTGCTGATCCGCCGCTTTACCTCAGCTTCTTAGTTAATACAGCTTCCTAACAACACAGCTTTCTAAATCCACTCCACACACAACAAGGAAAATCATGTCTAATCCAGCCCTCGTCGACGCCGAATGGTTGTTGGCTCATCAGGACGATGCGAATGTCGTCATCATCGAAGTCGATGAAGACACCGCCATTTACGACCTGAATCACATCCGTAACGCAGTTCGCCTCGACTGGAAGAAGGATCTCCAGGATCCAATTCGTCGCGACTTCGTTGATCAAGATCAGTTCTCAGCACTGCTTTCAGCGCGCGGTGTGAAGAACGACGACATCGTTGTTCTCTACGGTGGCAACAACAACTGGTTCGCTGCCTACGCTTACTGGTACTTCAAGCTGTACGGTCACGAGCAGGTTCGCCTTCTCGACGGTGG
>JBDLPZ010000126.1:0-6940 GCA_039800825.1 Actinomycetota bacterium | reverse complement strand
TTTTGGGAGTTATCCACGGGTGGCGGAATTGTTGTTGGCGGTTTGGTGGGGGTGTTTCATGCTTTAGGGCATGAGCGCAGAAGAAATCGATGACAGCCTCCTCTACTCCTATGAGCCGGCGAACTATGAGCGTGATGCCAATCAGACTGAGCGCGTTGAGATGTGCTGGCAGATTGAGAAAATGAGTCGCAAGCTCGAGGCTCAGCGCCATCGCGCGCATGTGTCGATTGTTGGTTCTCGTCCTGAAGATCATGTGTCGGCCGATGGATTGGTAAAAATTCGCGACGTGCGGCTGGATGAAGTCGCGGCGTTGATGAAGTGGACGCAGGAGTGGGCGCGTAAGCAGATTGCGGTGTCGCGCGCTCTGGTGATGCGGTTGCCACGAGTCTTGGCGATGCTGGAAGCCGGTGAGATTTCTGCCTACAACGCAGTGATCATTGCAGAGGGTTTGCAGGATCTGTTTTCGAAGACTCGCGAAGACATTCACAATCTGTCTGAGGGTGTAGAAATCACTGAGCGCTACGGCGCGATTGTTGAGCCTCGTGCTGCTGGCAAGACTGTGGCAGAAATGAAGCGGACCGTGCGCAAAGCCGTTGTTGCACTCGCTCCCCTGCCGGCCGATGAACTCCATGAGCTCGCGAGCTTGAATCGTCGCGTTGATATGAGTTTGGCGCCTGATGGCATGTGCTGGGTTAATGCGTATTTGCCGTCGGTCGAAGGTCAGCGCGTGATGAACGCCATCAAGGCGATGGTCGAAAAGTCAGAACATTTGACCGGTACGGACGCGCAGAACAAGGCGGACGCGTTTGTGTCGTTGGTCTGCAGTTCAAATGGCGAAGGCGGCACTGGAGCGGAGGTGCAGGTTCTGGTTTCGCTCGAGACATTGCTGGGAGTCAGCAACGAGCCTGGCACGATTCATGGCAACAAGGACTTGATGACTGCTGCGGCTGTGCGCGCGCTGGCTGAGGAATCTCGACTGCGCAGGATTGTCTATGACCCACTGTCCAAGCAGATTCTTGAATACGGTCGCGAGACGTATCGTCCACCAGTCGCCCTGCGCGACCATGTCGTTGCACGTGATCAGGTCTGCCGCTATCCCGGCTGCAGTCGAGACGCCAGTACGGCGGACTTGGACCACGTCACACCATGGGAAGACGGCGGCCCGACAAACAAAGACAACTTGGTCGCCTTATGCAGACGGCATCACAATCTCAAGACGCATGCAGGCTGGAACTACATGCTGATGCCAGATGATTCAGTGCGCTGGGTGAGTCCGTCAGGCGTAAAACTGACAGACCCTCCCCGCCACATCACTGATTAGCTTTCGCTGACACCCAACTTTTCGAAAAGCAGCTCGCGGACGCGGGCTGCGTCAGCCTGCCCGCGTGTTGTCTTCATGACAGCACCGACGATTGCGCCTGCAGCTTGAAGCTTGCCATCGCGGATCTTGTCAGCAACATCTGGTGAAGCAGCGAGTGCTTCTTCGATAGCTGCCAGGAGTGGGCCGTCGTCAGAAACGACAGCAAGTCCCTTGGCTTCGACAATTGCGTCTGGTTCGCCTTCACCGTTGAGAACCGCTTCAATGACAACACGTGCAAGCTTGTCATTGAGCGTTCCTGCTGCGATCAACTGCTCAACGTGAGCAATCTGTGCAGGGGTGATTGGCATATCAGCCAGTTCAACACCGCGTTCATTTGCCGTACGTGCCAATTCACCAAGCCACCACTTACGGGCAGCAACGTGATCAGCACCAGCAGCAATAGTTGCCTCAACTAGATCAAGTGCACCCGCATTAACCACTGACGACATGTCATGGTCAGTGATGGCCCAAGCAGCTTGAAGGCGAGCGCGACGAACAGCTGGGTTCTCCGGCAACGTCGCACGAAGTTCCTCTACCCATTCACGGGAAGGAGCAATAGGAACAAGGTCTGGCTCTGGGAAGTAGCGGTAATCCTCTGCTTCTTCCTTTGAACGACCTGACGTAGTCACACCAGTGTCTTCATGCCAGTGACGCGTTTCCTGAATGATCTTGCCGCCAGCCTCAAGTACAGCCGCCTGGCGAGTCACTTCGTAACGCACCGAACGTTCAACAGAACGCAACGAGTTCACGTTCTTCGTCTCAGTACGCGTACCGAATGGCGCATCTGCACCACGACGAAGCGACAAGTTCACGTCACAGCGCAATGAGCCCTGCTCCATTCGAACGTCCGACACTTCTAGCGCACGCAACAAATCACGCAAAGCAGCCACATAGGCACGAGCCACCTCAGGTGCGTACTTGCCAGCACCTTCAATTGGCTTGGTCACAATCTCGATCAAAGGAATGCCCGCGCGGTTGTAATCCAGAAGCGAATAGTCCGCGCCATGAATACGACCGGTAGCACCACCCTGGTGAGAGGCCTTGCCAGTGTCTTCTTCCATATGGGCACGTTCAATGCCGACACGGAAAGTCTTCGGGCCTTCGTCAGTCACGATGTCCACATCGAGGTAGCCATCGAAACAGATCGGCTCGTCATACTGAGATGTCTGGAAGTTCTTCGGCATATCTGGATAGAAGTAGTTCTTGCGTGCAAAGCGGCACCATTCGGCCACCGTGCAGTTAAGAGCCAAACCAATACGCATGGCAGATTCGACAGCCTTGCCGTTGACGACCGGCAGAGCGCCAGGCAAACCAAGACAGACTGGGCAAACGTGTGTATTGGGCTCGCCGCCAAATTCCGTAGGGCAACCGCAGAACATCTTCGAGTTGGTGTTCAGCTCGACGTGAACTTCAAGACCCATCACTGGATCAAAGATTTCAAGTGCCTCGTCGTAGCCGAGGACGTCTTCTACATGCTTGCTCACAGCGCCTGCACCTCATCAATCAGCAGATGGCCCCACTTTTCAGTGAGTGCATTTTCGATAGCAGCACCAACGTTGTAGAGACGATCGTCGCCCATAGAAGGAGCGATGATCTGTAAACCAACTGGCAAGCCATCTTCAGGAGCTAGTCCAATTGGCAATGACATAGCAGCGTTGCCAGCCAAGTTCACAGGAATGGTGCACACGTCGTTGAGATACATCGCGAGAGGATCATCAACTTTCTCACCAATCTTGAACGCAGTAGTAGGCGCAGTTGGCGAAATGAGAACATCGACCTTCGCAAACGATGCAGCAAAGTCTTGCTGAATGAGAGTTCTCACTTTTTGTGCAGATCCGTAATACGCATCGTAATAACCTGACGAAAGCGCATACGTTCCCAACATAATGCGGCGCTTCACTTCAGAACCAAAGCCAGCATCACGCGTCAGAGACATGACATCTTCAACCGCAAGCTCGCCGTTGTCACCAACACGCATGCCGTAACGCATGCCATCGAACTTCGCCAAGTTAGAAGAGCACTCACTCGGCAAGATCAAGTAGTAAGCAGCAAGCGCGTAATCAAACGACGGGCAAGAAACTTCCTGCACTTCAGCGCCCAGCGACGTCAAAAGCTCAACCGTCTCCTGGAAGCGCTGCTCAACACCAGCCTGGTAACCCTCGCCACCAAGTTCCTTGACCAAGCCAATCTTCATGCCCTTGACGTCAGCACGACGCGCAGCGCCCACCACATCTGGCACAGGCGCAGTCAACGAAGTCGAATCCTTCGGATCGTGACCCGCAATCGCCGCATGCAACAAAGCGGTATCAAGCACCGTGCGCGCACAAGGACCAGCCTGATCCAGCGACGAAGCCAAAGCCACCAAGCCATAACGAGAAACCGCACCATACGTCGGCTTCACACCGACAGTGCCGGTGACAGCAGCTGGCTGACGAATCGATCCACCCGTGTCAGTACCAATAGCCAGAGGAGCTTCAAATGCCGCAAGTGCAGCCGAAGAGCCACCGCCTGAGCCACCAGGAATGCGGCTCAAGTCCCACGGATTGTGGCTCGGACCGTAAGCAGAATGCTCAGTCGACGAACCCATCGCAAACTCGTCCATGTTGGTCTTACCCAAAATGACGATGTCTGCAGCCTTCAAGCGCGAGACAACAGTCGAGTCATACGGCGGACGCCAGCCCTCGAGCATCTTCGAGCCACACGTGGTCGGCTGACCCTTCATCGTGAGCACGTCCTTCAGCGCCAACGGAACACCAGCCAACGGGCCTAGTTCTGCCCCGGCCGAACGCTTCGCATCAACAGCAGCAGCACTAGCCAGCGCGCCTTCAGCATCAACATGCAAGAAAGCGTGCACGCGATCATCAACAGCAGCAATGCGATCGAGATGCGCCTGCGTTACTTCAACAGCAGAAGCCGATCCTGACGCAACAGCGGCAGCAGTCTCAGCAGCAGTCCAATGAATGATTTCGCGGCTCATGACTCATCCAAAATTCGTGGAACACGGAAACGGTCGTCCTCAGCCGCAGGTGCACCAGACAGAACAGCCTCGGCACCCAAGCTCGGCGTCACAACATCCTCACGAAACACGTTCTCCAACGGAATCGGATGCGATGTCGGCTTCACGTCAGCCGTCGCCACTTCGCTAACACGCGCAACCGAGCCCAAAATGACATCGAGCTGTTGTGCGTAGTGATCTAGTTCGTCCTCAGTCAGTGCGAGCCGGGCCAATTTGGCCAGGTGCGCTACCTCTGCTCGGGTAATAGCCGCCATGTGGGCGGATTCTAGGTGAGGCGTGTTACGCCCAAATCAACGCGCAACCGCCGCGGCGGCCACAGGACCCTCAGACAAAAGCACCAAAAAGCCGGCCAAATCCAAAATCGGCCGTCCGAGCTGCTCAGCTTTGGCAGCTTTAGACCCAGCATTCTCGCCAATCACCACAAAATCGGTGTTCTTAGAGACGGACGAAGCGCACTTGCCGCCCCGAGAAGTAACCGCCTCAGCGGCCGAATCCCGCGTAAATCCGTCCAACGAGCCCGTGATCACCACAGTCAGCCCCGCCAACGTCTGCGGACCTGCCTCAACCACAGCGTCCTCGAGCACAACCCCAGCTGCGGCCCACGAATCAACAATGTTGCGGTGCCAATTCACTGTCAGCCAGTCCACGAGCGACCCTGCGATCACAGACCCGACGCCCTCAACCGACGACAACTCCTCCACCGAGGCTGCTCTAATCGCATCCATCGAGCGGAACTCCCGAGCCAAAGCCTGCGCGGCCGTCGGCCCCACATGCCTAATCGACAGCGCACACAAGTAACGCCACAAGTTGCGATGCTTCGCTGCCTCAAGACTCTCGAGCATCTTCACCGCGTTCGCGTTCAACACGACCGTGCCATCTTTGAGAACCCGCGTAAAGAACTCACTCTTCATCAAGTCCGCTTCACCCAAAGCGAAAAGCCGCGCCTCATCCACCAGCGCACCCGACTCCAACAAAGCGGCAGCTGACTGAGCACCTAAATTCTCAATATCGAGCACTGCTCGCGACGCCAAATAACTCAAGCGCTCGCGCAACTGCGCCGGACACGACTGCGCGTTAGGGCAACGCAAATCAACATCGCCCTCTTTTTGCGCACCGAGCGGCGAACCACACTCAGGACACACCGCAGGCATCACAAACGCCCGCTCAGAACCATCACGCAACTCCGCGACCGGCCCAACAATCTCCGGAATCACATCACCGGCTTTGCGCAGCACGACGGTGTCACCAATCAGCACGCCCTTGCGCACAACCTCTTCCTGGTTATGCAGCGTCGCCATCTCGACCACCGAACCCGCAACCCGCACTGGCTGCATATGCCCGTAAGGCGTCACTCGCCCAGTGCGACCCACACCCACCCGAATATCAAGTAGCTTGGTCGTCACTTCTTCAGGCGGATACTTATACGCAATCGCCCACCGCGGCGCCCGCGACGTCGAACCCAGCATCGACTGCACAGCCAACGAATCGACCTTGATGACAATGCCGTCGATCTCATGCTCAACATCATGTCGATGCTGTCCCTGATACGCGACAAACGCCTGCACATCCGCGACCGACGAAACCACACGATGATGAGTCGACGTCGGCAAACCCCACGACTTCAAAACCTCATACGCCTGCGACTGTCGCTCAATATTCAAACCCTCATGCGACCCAATGCCATGCACCGTCATACGCAACGGCCGCGACGCAGTCACTCGCGGATCCTTCTGACGCAACGACCCCGCCGCCGCATTACGCGCATTGGCAAAAGGCGCCTTACCCGAAGCCACCAACGAAGCATTCAACTCAGCAAACAAAGCCGACGGAAAGAAAACCTCTCCGCGCACCTCAACTACTGGCGGCACCGGAAACTCAGCAGACTCAACCAACCGATCAGGAATGCCATGAATCGAGCGCACATTGGCCGTGACATCCTCGCCAACACGACCATCGCCACGCGTCGCCGCCCGCACCAACCGACCATTCTCGTACGTCAGATTGATTGCCAAACCATCAATCTTCAGCTCGCACAACCACGCCGGCCCAAAGTCAGACCCAAAGTCAGACCCAGCGTCAGAACCAGCCTCAGCACCAACATCACGCATCACTCGCGCAGCCCACTCATCAAGCTCGGCCGCCGAAAACACATTGTCCAAACTCATCATGCGCGTCAGATGCGCAGCCGGTGCGAAGTCCGTCGTGATCGCACCGCCGACCTTCTGCGTCGGTGAATCAGGCGTGCGCAGATCTGGATATTGCGCCTCTAGCTCGCGCAGTTCCGACTCCAGCGCGTCATACTCGCCATCACTGACGACCGGTGCATCCAGCACGTAGTACCGATAGCGATGATCCTCAATCTCTTCACATAGCTCTTTATGGCGCTGTCGCGCAGCAACTGTCGCATCGTGCTCAAGCGCCACGTCAGTTACCTCTCATCGAATCGACCACCAAGCCTGCCAGCCGCAATTCTGCCGCCGCATTCTCGCTATAGCCCAAACCACACGACGGTGTCACAACAACATAGTTGAGCAATTCTTCAGTGGAGATACTCAATCGCCGCG
>JBDLPZ010000125.1:0-2777 GCA_039800825.1 Actinomycetota bacterium | reverse complement strand
ACGGTTGGTTGCTTGTTGGTGGCGAGAAGATGTCTAAGTCGAAGCTCACGGGCATCGCGCCGTCGCAGATCGTGGATCACTTCGGTTCTGATGCCTTCCGCTACTACTTCTTGAAGGCGATTCAGTTCGGTCAGGACGGTTCGTTCTCATGGGAAGACATGTCTGCTCGCTACACCGCTGATCTTGCTAACGGCCTGGGCAACCTTGCGTCGCGTTCGGCTGCCATGGTCGGCAAGTACTGCGATGGCATCTTGCCTGCGCCTGGCGCGGCTACTGACGCAGAGACGCATCTCAAGGATTTGTTGACGCAGACGGTCGCTACTGCCGACGCCGCTGTGCTCGAGCTCGACTTCGCGACTGGCATCAACGCCGTCAAGGAATTCATCGACGCCGTCAATCTTTATGTCACCAACCAAGAGCCTTGGAAGGTCGCTAAGTCAGAAGACGCGGAGAGTGTTGCTCGTCTTCACACGATTCTCTACACAATCGCTGACTGCCTGCGTGCCATCGCGGTGCTGTACCACCCGGTCATGCCCAAGGCGACTGCCGAACTGTGGTCACAGCTCGGTGCAGCTGCCGGTCTCGGTGATTTGGCTGGCCAGAATGTCACTGAGGCAGGCGCATGGCGTGTGCTCCCAGTCGGTTCAGTCATCACCAAAGGTGAAGGCTTGTTCCCACGTCTTGCAGAAGAACCAGTCGCTTAGTCGTGACACGCGAACCGCTACGCAATCGCTCCGATTGGGACCCCAACAAGAAGCGTGAACTTGATTTGCCGCCAGCGCCTGAGCCGCTGCCAATCGCCGTAGTCGATTCGCACTGCCATCTCGACATCAAGGATGGTGACGATTACCTCGACGTCTCGGATGCGCTCGCTATGGCGGCCGAGGCCGGTATCGATCGCATCATGCAGATTGGTGTCGACGTCGAGAGTTCACGTTGGTCGGTCGAGGCTGCGCACCAGTACCCCAACGTGCTCGCGACAGTTGCACTTCATCCCAACGAAGCTCCACGCATTTTCGCGGAGCACGGACGCGACGCACTTGAGGCCGCGATCACCGAGATTGATCGACTTGCGGCAGATCCACGAGTACGCGGTATCGGCGAAACGGGCTTGGACTTCTTCCGCACCGAGCCTGAAGGCCTCGCTGTTCAAGAAGAGTCGTTCCGTCGCCACATCCAGATCGCGAAGGCGCACAACAAAGCGCTCGTGATTCATGACCGCGATGCCCATGAAGATGTCGTACGTGTCTTGCTCGACGAAGGTGCGCCTGCCAAGGTCGTGTTCCACTGCTTCAGTGGTGATCATTGGCTGGGATCAGTCGCCAAAGAAAACGGCTGGTACTGCTCATTCAGTGGCACCGTCACGTTCAAGAACTCGCATGGCGTTCGCGCTGGCCTCGCGGTCTTGCCCAACGAATTGATCCTCGTTGAGACCGATGCGCCGTTCTTGACGCCGATGCCATACCGCGGCCGTCCGAACGCGTCGTACTTAATTCCGCTCACTGTGCGCCACATGGCCGAAGTGCGCGGCATGAGCGTCGAGACTTTGTGCGAATCGATCTCTCGCAATTCAGAGGCAGTCTTTGGAGACTTCTCATCATGAGTGCCGATGCTCTGCTCGGTGCTGCCGACATTCGCGCTCTCGCCGCGAAGCTCGACATCAAGCCCACCAAAACGTGGGGGCAGAACTTCGTCATCGACGCCAACACCGTGCGCAGCATTGTGCGCATCAGCGGCGTGACCGAGGCGGACAACATCGTTGAAGTTGGCCCGGGCCTCGGTTCACTGACGCTCGCGCTTTTGCCTGTCGGCAAATCGACGACGGTGATCGAGATTGATCCAAAACTCGCGGCACAGATTCCGCTCACGGTGAAGAGTCGCTTGCCTGAATGCGCCGACCGACTCAACGTTGTCGCCATGGATGCGATGAAGGTGACGGAGCTGCCGATCGCACCGACGGCACTCGTCGCGAACCTTCCCTACAACGTCTCGGTGCCAGTGCTGCTGCACCTGTTCACCCAATTTCCGACCTTGCAGCGTGCGCTTGTGATGGTTCAAGAAGAAGTTGCCGACCGCCTCGCCGCCGAGCCAGGCTCACGCACGTATGGCGTGCCGAGTGTCAAGGCGCGCTGGTTTGGTGAGGTTAAGAAGGCCGCCAAAATCGGTCGCAATGTTTTTTGGCCTGCGCCCAACGTCGACAGCGCTCTCGTCTCGATTGAGCGTCACGCGGTAGGGCCGACGGGGATTGATCAGTCAGAACTGTTCGCCTGTGTGGATGCGGCGTTCTCGCAGCGCCGAAAGATGTTGCGCGGTGCGCTTGCGCAGTGGGCTGGCAGCGCCGCTCAGGCGGAATCGATTCTGACCGCGGCCGGTATTGATCCGACCTTGCGCGGCGAACAGCTCACGGTCGAAGACTTCATCAAGATCGCGCAGGCTAAAAACGCGCGAGCGGGACAGAGCTGACATGCCCACCCCGAAGCGCATCACCGTCAAGGCTCCAGCCAAGGTCAATCTCTCACTCAAAGTCGGCGCTCTGGACGCCAACGGTTTTCACCCAGTCGAGACGGTGTACCAGGCAGTTGATCTTTACGACGAAATCGTCGCTACTCCTGACGACATTCTGAGACTGACATGCGAAGGCGAAGGCGCAGAGCTCGCAGGCAACGGCCCTGGCAATCTCGCGTGGCGCGCGGCAGAACTTCTCGCGAAGCATGCAGGCGTCGAGCCTCAGGTGCACCTCCACATCACCAAGCGCATTCCAGTTGCGGGCGGCATGG
>JBDLPZ010000124.1:0-5645 GCA_039800825.1 Actinomycetota bacterium | reverse complement strand
CTCTGCCCAACAAGCCGCCGCCATCATGCTTCAAGGCATGACGGCTCACTATCTCGTCGAGTCGACCTTCCCGATCAGAGCCGGCCAGACCGCACTCGTACACGCTGCTGCTGGTGGCGTCGGACAGTTGCTCTGCCAACTGATTGCCCTCAAAGGCGCGACCGCCATTGCGACGGTCTCGACAGAGGCGAAGGCAGAGATTGCTCGCGCTGCTGGTGCAGCGGAGGTGATTCGCTACGACCACGAAGACATCGTGGCTCGCGTTCGCGAACTCACTGGGGGAGTGGGCGTTGATGTCGTGTACGACGGCGTCGGCAAGGACACGTTTGATGCCTCACTCGCATCTCTCAAGACACGCGGCATGCTCGCTCTGTTCGGTGCCTCGTCTGGCCCAGTGCCACCGTTCGACCTGCAGCGCCTTAACTCAGGCGGTTCACTGTTCGTAACGCGTCCGACTCTCGGTCACCACCTGCTGACGCGCGAAGAGTTTGAATGGCGAGCGGGAGACATCTTCACTCTGATTGCCGCAGGCAAGCTTCAGGTCGAAATCGGTGCGACGTTCAAACTTGAAAATGCGGCTGCGGCACACGATGCCCTTGAAGGTCGCAAGACCACGGGCAAAGTTCTGCTTATCCCTTAATCAAGCCAGGCATCAAGCGGGCCTGAACGAGTCTTTCTCTTCTGTGACGGCATGCTTCAACATGACGTGTCGAGTGACGGTGTATTCGAGCAGCGCCTCGTGACTCATGTCTTTGCCGAAGCCGCTGGCCTTAACGCCGCCGTGGGGAGCCTCTGATGCAATCGGCAAATGATCATTAATCCACGTCACGCCGGCTTCAATCTGGTGAGCTACGCGAATCGCTCGGGCCACATCTGCGGTCCACACAGATGACGCGAGACCAAATTGAGAGTCATTAGCCAAACCGATCGCTGCGGCCTCGTCCTCAAAGGGCAGCACCACAAGCACAGGTCCGAACACTTCAGTTTGAACGACTTCGCTGTTTTGTGAGACACCTGCGATGAGAGTCGGCGGGTAGTAGAAGCCATCTCCAACTGGAATAACTCCACCGTGGAGTACCTCGCCGCCAGCTGCAACAGCTCGCGTGACAAAACCGTGTACGCGCTCACGATGCTCTGCACTGATTAGCGGTCCGATATCGCTGGTGGCGTCCTGGGGGTCGCCGTATTTCACTGAGGCGAACTTCTCGGCGAGAAGCTGGCAGACGTCTGTGTAAATCGAGGTATGCGCATATACGCGAGTGGCGGCCGTGCAATCCTGGCCAGAGTTGTATGTCGCTCCCATCGTGATGGCCTGAGCCATGGCATTGAGGTCCGCGTCTGCAAAAACCAAGACAGGCGCTTTGCCGCCGAGTTCAAGATGAACACGCTTGGTTGTATCCGCGGCCGAACGCATGATGTGGCGTCCCGTCTCAGCTGCGCCCGTCACGGAGATCATTGCAACATTTGGATGCGATACCAATGCTTTGCCGAGTTCGTCATCGCCCGTGACAACGTTAAAGACGCCAGCAGGCACTCCAGCTTCGATAGCCAATTCGGCAAGGCGCAAACTGGTCGCAGGCGTCTGGGGTGCTGGTTTCAAGACCACACAGTTTCCAGCGGCCAACGCAGGACCGAATTTCCAAATTGCCATGATGAGAGGGAAGTTCCACGGAGCAATCGAGCCGATCACACCGATCGGCCGTCTGACGAGCATCGAGGTGTAGCCCTCGCTGAGCACTCCGGCACCTGAACCTTCGAGAGAACGGGCTGCCGATGCGAAGTAGCGCAGGTTGTCAGCGCCAAAAGGCAGTTCGCCATCACGAAAAACTGCCAGCGGCTTACCTGTGTCTGCGACTTCCATTGCAGTGAGTGTCTCTGCGTCGGCCTCAATTAGATCTGCCCACCTCAACAGAATTCGAGAACGCTGGCTGGGTGTCAATGCTGACCAAGATCGGAATGAATTGTCAGCCGCTGATACCGCCGCGTGGAGCTGTGAAATGTCACAAGCGGCGTAATCAAGACGCTCGCCGGTCGCTGGATTGACTCGCTCGACAGTGCCGCCGCTGCCTGTGACGTACTGACCGTTGATGAAGCCCGCGAACATGAGAATTCCTAACTATTAAAACCGACGCCGAAGCGATCAAGAAGTTTGAGATAGAGGCCGCGCCTGCCCGAGCGATCTTCGCGGGTGAGCATCCAGCGCGTAAACGCAATGATTGGAAAACGCAGTGGCTCCGGAGGAACTGGTATCGGCCGCCTTCTGACCATTTCGAGCGCGGTGAGTGTGGTCTGACGTTGCCACAGACGGTCCAAAATGATTTTGGCAGCGAATCGCGACGAACCGACACCCAGACCAGTGAATCCGACGGCGGTGCCTACTCGACCACCGCGGGACACTTCGTAGAACGGAGTGAAACGCGAGGTGGAGTCGATGAGCCCTGCCCACGCATAATCAAAAGTGACGTCGGAGAGCGTTGGAAAGGTCTCAAAGAATTGGGCGGCGAGCAATTCATGAGATGACCGGCGTTGCTCCCTTGCGGGGCTTGTGTCATTGCCGAAGTAATAGTTGGCGTCGTAGCCACCCCACAGAATTCGGTTATCACTGGTCTTGCGGTAGTAGTGGAACTGATTGCCCGAGTCGGTGACGCCCTGTCCCTCTGCCCATCCGAGCGAGGCGAGCTCAGCGTCGGTTAAGCATCGTGTGGCCAACACATGATCAAAAATCGGCATGACTCTGTGTCTGATGCTCGACTTGAGGGGAGTGAAAGCGTTTGTCGCTAGTACCACTCGTTTCGCCGAGACGGAGCCAGACGGCGTCACCAACTCGACATGCTCAGCGGACTCACGCAGAGACGCGACAGGCGTCTGCGTGTAGATGGTGACGCCTCGCGACAAAGCAGCTCGACACAGCGCGTTGAGCAACTTCGCAGGATTAACCAAGCCGCTACCAGTCAGCAATCGCATGCCAGCCAAGTACGTCGGAGAGTTGATGTCTGCGCGTACCTGATCTGCATCTAAGAATGTTGAATCCTCGCCCCAGGCAAGGTGCAGCTCATGAGTCTGTCTCAGACTCTCGACTTCATGGCGCCGAGTGGCGACGGCCGTCTTGCCGATTGGCTGCAACTCGACGTCAGCACCCTCGGCAGCGAGAAATTCTTGAATCTCTCGAAAGTTCAGTCGGCCTAGCTCTAGCAAAAGGGGAAGCTCATCGGGCCACATCGCGAGTCCGTGTGAGAGTCCGTGCGTCAGTGATTCACTGATGAATCCGCCATTGCGTGATGAGGCACCGTAGCCGACATCGTGTGCATCGATGAGGCAAATGCTCAGGTCTGGGTGCTGTTCGCGGGCCAAAATTGCCGTCCAGAGCCCGGTCAGTCCCGCGCCCACTATCGCGAGATCACAGGCGATGGACTGGCTGAGCGGCTCGTGGTGAGTCAGTCGAGCATCTAGGTCGCGATGCCAGACAGACTCGTTGCGCGCAGCAGACAGCGCACGCTCGATGCGAGTTCTGTCTGGTTGCGAAGGGAGTTGAGTCATGACTAGTCGTTACGAAGGACGAGGCTAGATTCGATATCCCAGCTCACGTGGCAGCGATCACCCGGTCGCATGACATGTGAAGAATGCACTTGAGTCTTGATTCCGATACCGAGACCACAATCAACAACAATGAGAGATTCGCCGCCGTAGAAGTGCGTGCTCATGACAGTGCCCTCGAAAGAGCCACCATCGACCACTTGCACTTGTTCAGGACGAACACTGCACACCACGGATGCGCCCTCGGGCAGGCCGTTGCGGTTTCGACCAATCGTGCGCCCATCTGCAGACACGATTGAATCCGCCCGAACGTGACCTGGAATGAGATTGCTTGTTCCGATGAAATCGGCAACGAAAACGCTGTTCGGTGCCAAGTAGAGGTCTTGTGGCGAGGCCACCTGCGCAATCTTGCCGTGATTCATCACGGCGATTCGATCGGCCATCGACATGGCTTCTTCTTGGTCATGTGTGACTACAACAAACGTGATGCCAACTTCATGCTGAAGTCGCTTAAGTTCGATCTGCATTTCGCTGCGCACTTTGCGGTCGAGTGCAGAGAGTGGCTCATCGAGAAGCAACAATCGCGGCCGCTTCACAATTGCGCGGGCGAGAGCGACGCGTTGTTTCTGGCCGCCAGACAAAGCGCTAGGACGTCGCTTGGCTTGGGCAGTCATTCCAACGGTTTCGAGCACTGCGCCCACGCGATCATCAATCTCAGACTTCAGAAGCTTCTCCCGCTTGAGTCCGTATGCAATGTTGTCATAGACCGAGAGATGCGGAAACAGCGCGTAGGACTGAAACATCAGATTCACAGGACGGCGATTAGCCGGCACACTGAGGAGGTCTTCGTCATCAAGCAGGATGGTGCCGCTATCGATTGATTCAAAGCCAGCAATGGCTCGAAGTAGCGTGGTCTTGCCACAGCCTGACGGCCCGAGCAGCGCAAAGAATTCGTTTTGGTGAATCTCGAGTGAGACTCCATCAACAGCGAGAGTGGAGCCGTAACTCTTCGAGACTTCTCGCAGCTGCAAGAGCGGTTGGTCGACCTGGCTCACAATGACTCCAATACTTTTGACTTGCGTTGAGCAACAAAGATCATGATGAAGCTCGTTGCCATGATGATGGTGGCGAGCGCGTTGATTTCTGGGGTGACGCCGAAGCGGACCATGCTGTAAATCACGATTGGAAGCGTTGGTGTCGATGGTCCATCGGTGAAGAACGCTATGACAAATTCATCGAGCGACAGCGTAAAGACGAGCAGCGCTCCGGAGATGATGGCCGGACGCAGTGATGGCACCGTAACTCTCCAGAAGGCGCCAATTCCTGAGTCTCCAAGATCGAGTGCAGCTTCTTCGAGAGAGTTATCCACCTCGGCCAGGCGGCCACGGACGACCGCGGCCACGATGGCGAGGCTGAAAACGATGTGACTGAGCATGACTGTGAACAGATTGAGCTGTACAGCAAAAGTCGTAAACATCGCCAACAAGCCGATAGCCAGAGCCAAGTCAGGAATGATGGCGGGGGAGAGGGCAAGTGACTCAAGCCAAGCGGACTTGTTGTACCGCGTGATGCCAATCGCGAGCAACGTTCCCAGAGTTGTCGCCACCAGCGTTGTCGTCACTGCCACGAGCAGCGTGTTCTTCAAACCTTCGAGCACTAATTCATTGCTTGCTAGCGAGAGGTACCACTCAGCGCTGAGGCCTTTCCACACAAAAGGCAATTCAGAAGAGTTGAATGACATCACTGCGAGGACAGCGATGGGCGTATAGAGAAAGACAATAGCTCCGAAGAGCACGAACCGAAGCCAGCCGAGTTGCTTCATTAGTTACCGGTCACCTTTCGGCCGGCTCGCGCTTGGATCGCAAAAAGGAGAACCAGCATGGCGACCAGTACGAGAGCCAGTACTGAGCCAAACGGCCAGTCGCGCGCTTTCAGGAACTGATCGCGAATCAGATTGCCGACCATCACTGTCTTACCGCCGCCGAGAAGTTCAGGGACGATGAAGTTTCCGATGCTCGGAACAAAGACGAAGATGCAACCAATCATTGCGCCGTTGAGCGAAAGCGGCGCCGTCACGTGGGCAAACGCCTCACGTTTCGTGGCGCCTAGGT